>NZ_JAUBPS010000065.1:0-33304 GCF_036700865.1 Microcoleus sp. S13C4 | reverse complement strand
AGTTGTATTCCCATTCTGCTACCAATCCATCAGCCGTATTCTCCATTGATAGGGTCAAATCAAACTTGGCTGTGACGATTTCCACGGAATACGAGCTTACCGCTAAATCAAGCAGTTCCATAGAAGGTACTCCTCCGTCGTCAAGAGCAAACATCACCTGGAATAGAGGCGTGTAGCTTAAATTGCGTGTTGGTTGCAATGCTTCTACCAACTGCTCGAATGGCAGGTCTTGATGCGTGTAACCTTGCAGCGCGACTTCCCGAACTCGATTGAGTAACTGGTCAAAACTGGGGTTGCCCGATAGGTCGCTACGCAGCACTAAAGTATTGACAAAAAAGCCGATTAGCCCTTCAAGTTCCCGTCGGTTGCGACCAGCTACAGGCGTCCCTACTACGATGTCATCTTGCCCTGAGTATCGGTAAAGAAATGTCTGAAACGCTGCCAAAAGCGTCATAAACAGAGTGACTCCCGCTCGCTTACTCAACGTGGCAAGTTCCGCGCTCAATTCTTTGGAAAAGGCTGCATAGTAATATCCTCCCCGGAAGGTTTGAACAGCCGGTCGCGCTCGGTCTGTGGGCAATTCTAATAAATTCGGAGCGTTCTTGAGTTGTTCCTTCCAATAGTCAAGTTGGGTTTCTAGTATTTCTCCAGTTAGCCACTGTCGTTGCCAAAGGGCAAAGTCGGCATATTGTACTGGTAACTCTGGTAAAACTGGAGGCTTTCCTGTACAGAAAGCTTGGTAAAGTTCTGTTAGTTCTTTGACGAATACGCCTAGAGACCAACCATCAGAAATAATGTGGTGCATGGTGAGCAGCAAGAGGTACTCGGTTTCACCTAGCTGTATTATCGTACCTCGGAGTAAAGGGTCTTGCTCCAGGTTAAAAGGTCGATTCGCTTCAACCGTAGCTAATCGTTTCACTTCAATTTCTCGTTGGCTCTCAGAGAGGTGCAACAAGTTCACAACTTCTAGTTGAAAACTAAGAGTTGAGGCGATAACTTGAACGGATTGACCTTCTACTGTCGCAAAGTTGGTACGTAACGCTTCATGCCGCTGGATAATTTCGTTGATGCTACTCTCTAAAGCGACTATATTAAGCTGACCACTAAGATGCCAAGCAAGCGGGATGTTATAAAAGGGGCTGTTTGGTTGTAATTGGTCGAGGAACCACAACCTCGTTTGAGCGAAAGATAATGGGATGGACTCTGACCTTGAAATTGGTAGAAGAGGCAGAGCTTCTACAGATTTTCCGTTTTTGAGCGCTATCTCAACCCGCGAAGCGAATTCGACAATCGTGGGAGCTTCAAACAAACTGCGTAATGGTAATTCGATCGATATCGTGTCGCGCACTCTTGAAATTACTTGGGTTGCTAATAAGGAATGTCCGCCCAAGGTAAAGAAATTGTCATGAACGCCTACAGAGTCAATTAAGAGGATGTTACCCCAAATGCTGGCTAACATTTCCTCAATCGGAGTGCATGGGGCTACAAAAGATTCTTCCAGTTCGGAACGCTTTTCGGGGGCGGGTAGGGCGCGGCGATCTATTTTGCCGCTAGGGGTGAGAGGGAACCCATCCAGCAGCACAAAAAAAGACGGCATCATGTAATCTGGCAGCTTTTCTTTTAGGAATTCGCACACTTCGCTAACACTGAGAACTTTCTCCGTTTTCGGTACAGTGTATGCAACGAGGCATTGGTTTCCAGGAGTATCTTCCCGTGCCATAACTACTGTTTCTTTGACTGTTGGATGTTGGCTCAATACTGCCTCAATTTCTCCGATTTCAATGCGAAAACCGCGAATTTTTACTTGATTGTCAACGCGACCTAGATATTCAATATTGCCGTCTGGTAAATAGCGGGCTAAGTCGCCAGTTTTGTAGAGGCGCGACTCTTCTTTTTGAGTGAAAGGATTGGGGATAAACTTTTGTTCGGTTAAGTCAGGGCGATTGAAATAACCTCGTGCTAAACAATCGCCTCCGATATACAGTTCCCCCGACATACCGATAGCAACTGGTTGCAGATGGCTGTCGAGAATGTAGATTTGGGTATTCGCAATCGGACGACCAATGGAAGGAAGTGCTGGCCAACTGCTGACTAAACTCGTTAGAGTCAACGCAGTAACTACATGGCTTTCAGATGGCCCATAATGATTGTGCAGCGTGCAATCTGTTAAGGTTGCAAACAACTTAGCAATAGAGGGAGTTATCCGCAACTGTTCGCCAGCAGTAATGACCTCACGCAAATTTGTGGGCACTAATCCCGCACTCTCCACTATCTCCGCTAGCTGCTGCAAAGCAACAAAGGGAAGAAACAGTCTTTCAACTTGTTTTTCTGCCAGCAAACGTAACAAAGTTAGCGGTTCCCGTCGCACTTCTTCTGAAATCAAGACCAGCGTCCCACCCGAACACCACGTAGAAAAAATTTCTTGGAAAGATACATCGAAGCTTACAGGCGAAAATTGCAGAGTTTTTGCCGAGATCGAAACCGTTGTATTCTCAAGTTGCCACAAAATCAGATTAGTAAGGGCGAGATGTCGCATTGCTACCCCTTTGGGCTTTCCTGTTGAACCCGATGTGTAGATGACATACGCCAAGTTTTCGCCCCTAACAGCACTGAAGGGATTAGACTCACTTGTTTGAGAGATTGCTTCCCAGTCCGAATCCAGACAAACTATCTTCGCAGGACTCAAAGGTAGTCGCTCAACTAAATGCTGCTGAGTCAACAATATTGACACTGAGGAATCTTCCAGCATATAAACTAAGCGCTCAGCGGGATATGCTGAGTCTAATGGCACATAAGCTCCACCCGCTTTAAGAATTCCCAATAATCCCACGACCATCTTAATGGAACGCTCTACACAGATCCCCACCAAAAATTCTGGCCCTACGCCCAGCCCTTGCAGGTAATGTGCCAGTTGGTTTGCCCTCGCGTTCAATTCTCGATAGGTCAATTGCTCCCCTTCAAAGACCACTCCCACGGCGTCAGGCGATCGCTCTACCTGTTCCTCGAATAGCTGGTAGATACATTTATCTATAGGATAATCGTTCTGAGTGTTATTCCACTCAACTAATATTTTATGCCGCTCTGATTCGGTCAAAGGCGGGGAAGCATAAAGTTTATCTTCTGGATTAACAGCCGATATTTCTGAATCTTTAAACTTGTCGATCATAAGATTGGGTGGAAGTTAATTTTCACCGATTGAGTGCTTTTAAAACTTACGGTTCGCTAACCAGCACCGAGGAGCAGGCGGTGTCAACGGTCAAACTTGGCTCTTTGAAGTTCAAAATATAGGAGAGATGGCGATTCACCATCTTTTGCCACGCCCGCTGCAAAGCGGGAATATCTATGTCTGAGCGGATTAGCGCCGTATCAAAAATATTGTAAGCAGCGCTTTGAGGATCAATTTGGTAAAGAAACCACAAGGCTTGCTGTCCGTAAGAAAGAGGAGAAAAGGATATGGTTTCTCCCGTGCTAGTATCTGAATAATTTTCATTCAAAATCGACAGGCTCTGGTCATCTTCCTCAAACTGTTCCGAGATAATTCTTTCTACATTCATCTCAGATTTTAAATTTTCATTAGGTTTTTTCATTACATTACACTGGGGGACGGCAACTGCTGCTACATTATAAGGCGCTTACAAAGAGCTACCAGGAATATCCGGGAAGTCCTTTTTTCAATAAAACCAAACTTTACTTAATCGTCGAACCCGTTGGCAATCCTGCCAAAATCTACAGATTCTACTACCTCGGGATTTTCTTGCAGATAGGTGGTTTTGTTGTAGTTAAGAAGAGTCATAATCCTGGTAATTAGATAATTCGTGTGTTCAATTGGCATGGGTTTCGATCAATGCTCATTTCAGTTCCAATCGCAGCCGATTTGAGCACGTTGCTATTGTTAGATAATTTTGTTAAGCAATAGGTGAATTATGCTATTACTGTTGTGTTCGTAGATGCCTCGCCTTCACTTAGAAGACAGTCAACTGCACCCACTGTCTTCCCATATCTTCCAGCACCTTTCAAAAAGTTGGCTCGGTACGAAATTTCTTACCGGACGCTGCTATTGCACCCCTGCGTCCGCTCTTGAATGCCTTGGCAACACTAATACTCTGATTTTTCGAGCCACCCTTGTAGATTCAATTTAATCTTTTGGTTAATCGTACTCATCAGCTCATCTATTAGCTATTTCTCTCAACTTCTGTAATATAAATAGAAAAATAGATGCCTGTCAAGGGAAATTAAAAATTTCCTTGTAACTTACGGAAAATGGAGAAGAAATGTCCAAATTTATATTTACTTCTAGAGCCAATGGTTCTTGAGATAATTTATACATTTTGATATCCAGTCGTCCATAGAGGATTTACTGATATAACAATAATGTACGCACTATTCTATAAATTACAAGCTAAAAAGTAGCCGTAATTTCACGGAGATGTGCGATCATCGCGCACACTCTGAACAATATGGTAGTAATTAAGTAGAAGCCCCTTTTGTAGCGTTAAACCCTGATTATAACTGTATCGTTTAAAAGCTATGAAAGTCTATTAATTGCTTCCACAGGTTCTGAGACCGCATCTTACAGCGTATTCCAAGTTTATGAAGTACAGTAGCAGCAGCTTGTAAACCAGTTTTTGAAGTGCTTAGTATTAACCCGCGTCAAGCGCAGTAGCTAGTAAAATGTCTACCATCTTGGTAGTAGTGGGCGAAAACTTACGTAAAAAAGCTTTGAGTTGTGACCACCATAATTCTATCGGATTAAAGTCAGGAGAATAGGGTAATAAATTCAGGATACTGGCACCAGCCCCTTGAATCAATGGTTCAATCACCGCCAATTTATGGGCTGGTAGATTATCAATTAACTTCGACTGCACCTTTCCCTAAGTTTGGCACTAAACATTGTTCTACAACAACTGCAAATGCCTGACTATCCATCGACCCATTCAGCGTCATTAATCCTACTACTTTTTTTAAGTTTATTGCTCCAATAACTGTTACTTGGGCACCCAGATAAAATGGTTTTAAATCATAGACTCTACTACCATATCTTGAACGTGCGTGGGTTCGTGTCAACCCCAATAAAACGCCCATTTCATCCAAAAAAACGAGGTTGTCCGGGTAAATATTTTTCACTTTATCCCAATATTCACACATATGAATTTGCACTCTTTCAGTAGCCGACTGACTACTGCGTACGGTCTTTTTTTCGCGTCAAATTTTGTTTTTGTAGTTCACGACACATCATGCTCGGGCTGACAGCTTCGTTGTAGTTCATCAGCCAATCTTCACAATATTCTGACAACGTGCTATCCGGATATTTTTCTACCACTTGGGTCAATTCAATTGTGCGCGAGTTTAACACACTTTTGAGGCTTTCACCCTGTTTTCTGGGTTGAACATGACCAGTCGTTTGTTTTTGTTTTAAAATTTTTTGAACAAACCCTTTACTCACATCAAATCTGGCGGCTACTTTCCTAATTGATGTATCACCTTGTTCATAGATTTTAACTATTTTCTCACGCAACTCTATCGAATAGGGTTTCATTTTTTTCGCTTATGTACTAAATAAAGTGTATCATATATACATGGAATCTGCTGTATCTCTATAATACTTCCTCTCCCCCGCCTTTGTAAGTCGGAAAAGTCGGATCGTTGCGTAAACTCCTACACATTACGAAGATAACTTATGTCTTAAAGAGGATGTCAATCAGAATATAGCTGTAATAGGTAAATCTTCCGTAAATATCTTTTTTGAAGACAAAATAAATTGAACCATCCGAGGTAACAACACAGTCAAAGCAGCGGATTTCCCAATTCGGCATCGCAACAGTGTAGCGTGCTAGCGCGATCTGCTGGAAGCAGCAGCGATCGCGCGAGCACACTTTCAAAGAAACCGACTCGATGAAAGCCTGCTACACTTTCAGTTAGTGGAAGGGCTAGGGGTGATAGCGTTCTTCATCGCTTACACCCGTAGCCTCACCCGTCGGGAGGTTTAAACCTCTGCGCCAACGCAATTTTTGATTACTTTTATTTTCAGTAATTTATTGCACAATTTGGCTGTAATGAAGCTCAAAATTCTTTAAGTCATTTTCCGCATCCTGCTTATAATCTTTGCGTGTATTTGCCGTATGCCATGCAGCATACCAACACATTCCTTTGATATTTTCAGCTAATTTTTCAGTAACCTCTTTAGAGTTTTTCAGAGATTCAAAGTGTTCCTCAAATCGATTTTTGGCATTTTCAGCATCGTTTTCATATCCTGCACGTTTGTTTGCCGTATGCCATGCAGCGTTCCATGCTCCCCACTTGATATCGTCTAGTGCATTTTGGCTTAACTTAAGTTCGAGATCGTCTACCGCTTGACTCACATTTTCGGAGTGTTTTTTGAAGCTTACCTCATCCGTTCCAGCATCCCCTTTATATTTGTCCCCTGCACGTGTGTTTGCCGTATGCCATGCAGCATGCCATGCCATCAACTTAATCTTTTCAGCCACTTCCTCTGGTAACTTGTTTATGGGAGTGGGAGTGGAAAGGATTTCCTTGCATTTCTTCTTGAGTTCCTCGTCTAGAAAATCGGTAATTGGCTTAAGGTCTTCATACCCGACTATCTGCCACTTATTGAGTGTTAGTGAGCTTATCCATTGTGCGCCATTGTTAATTAGTGCTTCGTCTCCCCCTTTTAACGTCATTAAGTGTTTCCTGACAGCCTGAGTGCTACTCTGTGAAGTTTGATTTTGGTTGCCACTTTTGTAAGCGCCGCTTGCACTTGGAGTAAACTTTAACATCTTCAACTCCGCTTCAAAACCCGCTCCAAATTCTTGAGCTTTAACCGTTTTATCCTCCTGGCCCAAAAAGGTTTCTGTGTCTTCGGCTAAGATTTTACCGCCGATGATATAGGTGGTTGGAACAAAGTAGCCGTATTCTTGAAATACTTTCCTTAAGTCGGCAACGTTTTCAGCGCGTTCAACGCTCTGTTTAAACTTCTCGGTTACCTGTATGGTCTCCTCTTTTAGAATCACTTTAGTCTTCTGTACGATGCGCTGTGCCACCATAAACAATTGGTTTTTTTTGCTGTGCGAACGAGATTCTGAGATACTTGTGTAACTAGCACTTAAACCAAACGTTGTGCTCAGCCAGGAAATAGGGATTCCAACAGAAGCACTGACACTCTTAGAGAGCATCTTATAAGCTTGTTTTTCCCATTCTGTGTAGTAAGCCTCATTTTGGTCTCTGGTTTCAACTTCGTTCTCCACATCTTCTTCTGAGATGGCTTCACTTAATTTAACTCCTGGTCGATTCACATGTTCCAGCCCTTGCGAAGTGACCTTCAAAGCTGCTGGGAATTTAAAACTCTCAAGCAGTGGTTTTAACGTATCCCACTTTTGTACGAAATAAACTCCCTTGTCGTCAGTTGTATGACTTCCTTGATCATTGATCAGAGTTTTTTTAGGTGCGTTCTCCCAGCTCGAATTTTCGTTTAGGTTTGGTTTAAGCTGTGGCGCAGGTAAATTCTGGCTTTCTAGAGGAGTTTTGGGTGTTTGTTCGATAGACATGACGTACTCTTCTCACTATGGTTAAAATTTTGAACTAGGGCAAACTTGGATTTTTGCTTTTCGTCTCTACCTCTTAATGACGATTTCCAGAAGCAATTTATGAATTGTTTTAATTAAAACTTTTTTCTGAGCTTGATGCACTTCATAAAAAATAGGAGAAGCGGCAAAAGAGCGATCGTACTCTCATCCCCAAATTCTACTAATTGAGATCGCACCCCTTCGTCTTAAGCTCAATCAAAAAGCGATCGCACTTCCTTCCATCAATAATAAAGAGGAGCGCTCAATTCATTATCCTTAAACTCTACCAAAAGAGGAGCGATCAATTCATCATTCTTAAACTTTACCAACCGCGAACGCTCCCCTTTGTCTTACTTAAGTTCAACCAAAAAGCGATCGCACTCTCATCTCCAAGCTCTACAAACTGCGCTCACTTCAGAATGCCATTTACCTGTCCTTTCCATACGCAAAGGCTTGTAGATTCGTTTTGAGATTTACCTGTATTTTCTGCACCACTGCCCCCTATTACAGAGCTTGTTAGTCGAGGTGACAGATTGACCGCATTTTATTATAAAACCCTCGATTGATTTCCGCATTTCCGATCAACTGATTGTATTTCTGGTAACACTGGGTTAATGCTTGAGGGGGGTTAAATTGTCCCATTGTGCCATCCCATTGCTTTACAGCATTGCATATATTTACTGCTTGTCCTCCCTCGCCACAATCGGCATAAAACTGAGTGGCAATGTGTTCTCCCTGTTCATATGGAGTCATGGTTGTTCGCTCCTGTTTGTTGGTTATGGATATATCTGACCTTCCTTTGTCACCTTTCTAGCTTTGTTGCAGTCCAGTGAGCTGTAAGGTATTCACATCTTAATGACGCATCCATAAAGTAATTTCTGAATTTTCTGAGAGCTGGGACACCATACAACTTCATGATTTCTTGGAACTCTGGGGTCGGGCTGCGGAGGAGAGGGCTGCTTTTATCTATCTTACGTTTTTTTTGGGGGAGCTACTTACCCGGATTTGGTATAAGGCGCGCAGGCAAGGAGTATTGCGATCGCTCACTTGAAGGAACAAGGATGGACTTCGTGAGTGAAAAGGACAACCTCAGCCAGGACAATGTGAGTTCGACGCGCGAACCCTTCGCCATTGGTTCCGATCGCCAAAAGTTGCCCTGACCCTTTAATAATTTTGCTTTTTGCAAATTCGGGATGCTCCCGGTTAAACCGCTTGAGGTTGGATTTTTTCAGCCGACGTAATCACACAAAATCGGCAAAGTGAACCCAAAAATTCCACTAATTTATAATTAGCGACAAACATATAGCGCTCGCGCCGCCAAATTGGAGAACTTTCTTGTCGCGCCCAACGATAACCAGGGTAGCTATACTGCCACAATTCTTTGTCGCTTTCTAGGAGCTGCATCAGTTGAGCAAGCACCTCATCATCCCAAAGCGGAGTCGCTTCTTTACCCACCATATCGCTGGCAGAGCGGTTATTAGAAAGCAGAGCTATCTGATTAGCAAATAACACTTTTTGGTCAGACATCTGGGTAATATAAACCGGATGCGGGGTGCGGTAAAGTTCGTTCAAATCTAAATCAAGTTCCCCAATCAGATTGGAAAGCTGTTGATTCTCATTAAAGCTTGTCATAAAGCTATCCTTTAATAATTTTTGTGGGTTAAGCTGGGGGATAAATTGCTGGTCGATGCAAAAAATTTCTAACTTAGGGATAAAATCAAGTCCCAGGCTTTCTTTTAATCCATAAATGGCTAAAGAAAGAATATTGATTTTTTTAAATAAACGAGCCGCAATCGTTGCCGATGGGCAATTAAAACGCAGGGTTTTTGTATCTCTTTTTAAATCAATCTGAACCTCCTCTAAAATGTTTTGAATGTCCTCTGCTAAAAATTTGTAAATAGCCGAACAAACAACCGACTGAGAAGCTTGTTTAAATTCTGTTTCCACAGAAAGATTTTCATTGTTGTTATCCTCATAAAACTTCGACATGGCAGCACCCTTTTTTTTGTTTTATTTGCCGTTGTACTTACAACTTTCAACACTGGGTTCATGGAAGGGCTCATCTTCTGCCAACCGATGAGAAAAGTGTGTATCCACATCGGAAGCGTCTAAACCTTCTGAATCCGGCAGTGTAGGCCCATCTCGCAAAGCTATTAACTCTTCATGGTCATAAAGGTTTCCATCAGGCTTGCGAATAAAAATGCCAATCCACAGCAACTCTCGGTTATCTGGAAGTAACTGACCTCTAATAATTTTGGCAATTCTTGTTGCCTCTAAACCAGCTTCTTTCCCTTCCCGCAGAATGCGCTCCTCAAACTGCTCATAACTCAAGCTATTTTTGACACGATATTCCTCCATTAATAAATAAAAAGTATTGCTTTGGTATTCCCGCATTTGAAGCAACCCTAATTCTTGAAGATTGAATAATATAAGGTCACGCAGTCGGTTATCAACGCGCACCAGACTTTCAAGAGACAAATCCTCGGCAAGTTGGCAAATAATTTTGACCAAAGCTTCTTTATCAGATGGATTGACTTCAAAGTGTAGAAGCTGCGAGTTGCTCTTCGCCTTTGCCTTTGGTGGGTCAGCCTTAGCATCGGGAGATTTGCCCCTATCAGCAGAATCACGCAAGTTTGAGCCTCCCTGCAATGCGAGTAAATCGGCCCACTTCGCTGCATCCTGCAACACTTGGATCGTTTCGATTAAAGAAAGCGTCCGTAACCAAGCTCTGAATTTTGCAAAGGTCATAATTGACCGCGTTCTGGGTCGCAACTCATCACCTTCTAACCCCGCTTCTAAATCTGTTAATTCCCAATCTCCGCGTAAATACGCCTCTATCAACTCAGGGGCTAAACCTGACATTTGGCATAACTGTGGTAAGAGCAATTCCCATACCGGATCGCTCGGAAATGCTCGCGCCGTTTCCCAAGCACTGTAGGTGGGCAGCTTGATTCCTAAGCGAGCGGCAAATTTTTTAACGCCTTCTAGCCCCCGAATGTACTTGAGCAGTTCAGAAAATCTTTGCTTTTTTTCTTGGGATACCACTATAGTAAAAGCCCTGTATGACTCATTTTTATGCCTTACTCTGAGTATCTAAACCCATTAAAGGCGATTGTTGTGTATCTTATCTATAGCCTTTCTCAGGTAGAGGAGGTATTGTTGAATTCCTTTAAGGGTAAGGTTTTTAGCTTCAAAAATCTACCTCATCTGCCTAATAACCGCTATACACAATTTTAAAACTTAGACCATCTGCTGCCCCGCAGCGTTTGGTGCATACAAGTAAGTAGGCCTACATAATTAAAGTAAAAAAAGCCCACCCGCCTGACCTCTTGATTTCTATGCTTTTCAGCATAAGCAGGACTCCTAAGCTGGCATAGGGTTTATTTATGTTCGCCTAAAGTGGCTAGTTGTCGCAAAGCCTTTTGCTTGCGTTGTTAACATTTCTTTACACAGTCGGGCATCTCCTTGCTTGACACATTACTAGCTTGTCCTTTACCTTTATAACATACAAGTCACAGAATATGTTGTTTGTATGTCTACTACCCAAGCTATGTCTCATCAATCGGGCGGCCATGTCGCAACAGCTCGATGGGAAAACTTTTTATCCAAAGCTTCCCTAGAGGATTTTGGCTTACGGGGTGACAATACCTCTGAAACCTTTATGGGATAAAGCGTTTACCCTCCTGAACTTCCCTCATGCTGGGCAGCGATTATTCCTGGGCTTATTGAGAATTAGGATAGTAGCGATCGCCGCTGCTCCTGATTCTCCGTTATTGACTCACGAAAAAGTCGCTTCGGCGTAGCCAGCGTTCGACTGAGCGCTCACGCCGAAGTCCGCAGGCATCGCACGCACATAATTTTTTGGAGGTAGATCAACTCAAACCCTTGTAAGCGTATTTCTTTCAACTTGCTTGTCACCCCGTCAGCAGAAGTTGTCTACTCAAATGATTAACGAGTGCCGCCGTTGTGTACCAGCATTCATCGCTTTGTTAAATCAGCTTGAATGCGGGACTGACTCGTGCAGCAATTTCTGCTGCAGATTTAATGCCTTTATATCCAAAGCGTAATTTTTTCGGTCGGTCATTAATTACTTTCACGTATGAAATTAGATTCTCAAGGTGCTACCAATACACAGCGGGGCGACTCCGACAATTATCCATCAGATATGCGCCGAATATTTTGGCAGCACTGGCAGCAGTATCGAGAGTATCTTTACCGTTGCTGCATTAAGTGGATGGGCAACCTAACCGATGCTGAAGATGCGCTTTCACGGGCGATGCTTAAAGCGTGGGAAAAGGTGCAAAAGTTTGCGGGAAAGATTGTTAATTTTAAAGCTTGGCTGACGAAGCTGACACGCAATTTGTGCGTGGACATTTATCGAGAACGCGATCGCAACGCAAAAAGAGTTGAGAATATAGAAGTGTACACCTCTATTGAGGAGAAAGGACTGGTTTCCCCAGATGGAACGCCCGAAAGTACCTTGGAGACGGACGAGAAAAAAAATGTGATTTGCGGCGCTATTGATAACTTACCGACAAGGCTGCGCGAGACGTTTATTTTGCACTTTCATCAAGAATTATCTTATCCAGAAATAGCCAAAAAGCAAAAGATTTCCTACCAGAATGTCTGCAAGCGGATTTCCCAGGCGCGGAAGATTTTGCAAGAGGAGTTGAGGGGATATTTTATCGGGGAGGAGGAAACGGATAGGGATAAATCTGTTCCACCGACTGCAACAAAGTCGGGAATAGGCGGAATGTCCCTTGGGAATAGGGGAGTTAAAGCGATAGGAGGGGAGGCGGTAGTTTCAGATGCGATGGAGGAAGTAGAGAAGGAGCGCGCGAGCGGTGCGGGATTTTGCCTTTTCTTGGAAAACTGAAATTAAGTTAGTATCTACCGCAGTATCTTTACTATTTCTGTGCCAGTTAGAAAAAAACGCTTCTGACTCAAAAAATTCAGAAATGTTTCTCTGAAAACGTCTTAATAATGTCAAACAAAAACAATTTTTTAGTGATTGTTTTCAGTTCAGTACAGTAAGGTGTGTAAATACACTATTGAAGGAGAAGATATATCATGGGTAACTATCAGCCAAAACAAACATTCAAACATGAAAAATTTAAATTAGAGTTGTACCCCTATGCAGCTCCTCCAGAAAACCGTTTTGAGAATAATGCAGCTCTTCATTATGGAGCGGACTTCAACATGGAATACGAAAGGAGCGGAAAGCAAACGGAAAAAATTGGTCTGATTCAACTCATATTCCCGCAAAACAAATTATTTCCACACACCAATCCTCAGAAGTGGAATGTGGACAATCGGCAAGATCCGAATGATAATTCCATCAATATGAATCCTTGCCTGTACAGTAAAGATAATATTCTAGTTGGAAATCATTCCCAGTATTATCAAGGTCGATATACACGATTTCTGTCGCCAACAAAATGCTGGCTGATTGACACACCTCGCGAATTTGGCATTCCCTTTGATCAGACCACGGGGAAATTCGGAGGGATCGCTAATACTAAGTTTGCCAATTACGTTGTTCAGTTGGAAAACGGTAAGGTCTTTAACAACGGCATTGTTTGGGGATACTCGTTTCACCAAAATGATAAGGATGGTTCTAAGTTCGATGTAAGCGTACAAGATATCAAAAGTTGTCAATTGAACAAAACTAATGAGCATTTGGATGCGATCGCTAGTTTCTTGAAGACGACGAGAGAGGTGATCCGAAATTACATCGCCTAACTACAGATCCGTTCTCAGCCTAAGCTTGCCGAAAGTTCTTTTCTCAAGGAGAAGCATAGTGCGATCGCGGTGGGTAAAGTTTGAGGATAAAGAGGCAATCGCTTTCTTTTTTGTGGGAGGGAATGACTTTTTCGGGTCAAGGATTCAAAAACCTCGTAAACACAAAAATTTCTTCAACAATTCCTGTTTGACGCGTCTTTTAAGTAGTAAATTTTCCAAATTAAGGATCTGGAGACAAAAGCAATGGACTCAAGTAAAAACCCCAACGGCGGCAAAAAGAATACAGTCCAAGACACAGCCCAAAACGCGGCTAATGTTAAAAAATTGCTGAGCAGTTAAAAAGTAAGGCAAATGAGACAAAGGCGAAGCAACCTGACAAGAAATACCAGTCAAATGGGTGAAGTTGATTTTTGAGGTCAAGGGAGTATGGAGGCTGATATAGCTTAGTAAATCAGAGATAATGCTCCTTTTATTACCCCAAATATTGCTCTGTTAAATCGTAAGGATTCAGGTCTGAAAGAAGGGAACGAGCTCAGGCATAGCCAAGTCACAAGAATGGGCAGAAATAGCCTCACGGAAAAAAGCCATTACTGAACGAGCTTGAAAACGACAGGTTTGAATCACACTCAATAGATCAGCCGTTTCCTCAAATCGTTTCATAGAACGAGAGCCACCAGAAACTTTCCGTTTCGTGACAGCTAGCCGTAGGGAACGTTCTGCTAAATTATTATCAGGAGGCACCGAGGGGTCATCCAGAAAATACCACCACTGTTTTGCCTTATCCCGTAATACCACTTTCCTAAAGTCCTGCTACAGATAGAGCCTCTAAAATAAATTTCCATCCCGTCAAAGAAGCAATAACTTCTTTAGTCAACTTATTTAACTCTTTTTGCACCGCTGCTCTCAACTCTTCTCTTTGGTCAAATCTCAACCATTTCAATTGTTCTTTTACGTATCCCCACAGTCTTTCTATGGGGTTTACTTCCGGACTGTATGCGGGTTGAAACAGTAAAATAACATTTTCTGGTAGGCTGAGATTTAAAGAGTTATGAAATCCTCCATTATCTACTTGAATTATATGTAAATCCTCCGGATACTCATTGGCAAATAGCTCTAAAAACTTCTCGAAGCACACTGTATCTAAATGTGTAAATTCATAAAATAAGCTGGCTCCTGTTAGCGGTTCTACTGCCCCATAAAGCCACAAATAAGTAAAGTTCCATTGTACTTTTCCTTGCGGTTTTATTCCATAACCTGTTAACTTCCTTCTTTGAATTGTATGCAGCCCCATCCGACTTTCATCTTGACTCCCATATCGGAAATTTTTCCGCGGTTTTAAAAAGCTATCACTCTTACTCAGACAGGCTTTGATAAGAAATGAGAGTTTTTTTTTAATTCTTCTACTGCCCCTAGTTTCTGTTTTTCACTCACGGGACGTGGCACTTTTAGTTTTCCTTTTAGGCGATATTTTGTCCATTGATGTACTGTCCGATATGCCACTTTTACTTCGCAGCAGGTTGTCAGCCATTGATGTACTTCTTGGTAACTACTGAATCCTTCGGGAGCGAGCAATTCCTTTGATAATCTATCTACAGTTTCGGCTGTCATGATTCTTGGTCTTCCCGAGCGAGGTTTTTGGTATAATAATTCTGCGATGCCTCCCGATCAATAACTAGACAACCATCTTTGTATTGTGGTACGATGTTTACCGTGCGCCGCACCGCCACAGACAATACGCTATCTGCCGTTTGGGTTTTGAGCCAATACAGAGCTTGCAGTTTTTCGTGGCACACAGCATCTTTCTGTTGACCCAGAAGAGCTTTCAGTTCTTCTGCTGTTTCCCGAATCTCAATCTTGACACAGGACTGACATTTTTCCTCCTTATATTTCAGTGCTAATTTACAAAAAGTACATCTATCAACTGTAGCACTATTTTATGGAATTGGTATAATGTAGGGGCATTTTCCCGTCCTTCAATCTCGCCCGTAACCATGCGATCGTTATTTTCACTCTCTTAACTAAAATTATGATCTTTTTGCGTATTTTATGAGCCAGAAGTCTTGGCTTGTTGCCAAGATAGCGGGAAGCTGACAATCTTGCTGAGGGAAAAATAACGAGCGCGCAAATTATTCTGCGCGAGCAGAAAGTGAGTTTCTTTCTGCCGATGATAAAGGGGGTAGCTAACCCGGATTATGAATTTCTTCCCCAGTGCTATTCCTCGACATCTCCAAACACAGGATTTTCAGATCAACCCGGTTTATGAGCGTAAGTTCCGCTCGCGTGACAAAACTAAATACTTTATTTTTGATGAAAATGTAAATCCTCCGTATCCCAATTACCCCACTGCAAACTCAGTAAATTGACGCACGTAAGGGGCTTTAAAAGCTAAAACAATATCTTCCTTGGGAACTCCGGCGGCTACTAACTCATTCGCTATTCCTGCTTCCGTTCTATCCCTCTGAATCCAAAATTTACCATCTTTTATATCAACGTGAATCACACAGCCGTAAACCCGTTTTTGCTCGTCCCAGCCCAAATGAACCACATGATAATGCTCCCGTTCGGTATCAAAAAGTAATTGAACTTCTGTTTCAGTATCCAAGTCATTCCTTGAGTGTTGAGACAGAATTGTTTGAATTAATTCTCTGTAGTTTACTCTTTCCATAAAAGTATCCCCTCTTGAATAGCATCAAAAATGAGTAATTTGAGCTGATGCTCAGCGATTAATTCTTGAATAAAACGATTGCTGAAAAAATCATTATACACATCTTGGTTTATTGCTAAATACAAAATTCTGTTCGGTTGCTTTTTTCTCAGGGCAGAACGATAGCTGAGAAATTGACCCAAAGCTATATAAAAGCTGGCTAAATCAGATGCACCAATAAAAGATTTAATCTCTACAGCAATCTTGAAGCCATCTTTCTCTGCTGCTAAAATTTTCTCCCCTGCTAAGTCGATAAAAAAATCAAGTTCCTCTACCTTGATAAAAAGAGGATCGTGAGTGATGATCCATCGGCGTTGCTGATTTAAGGTATGAAGGGCTAAATATGCAAGTCAGAGAAACCAGTATCCAGAAAACTTCGGGATTTTCAATTTATTTTTTTCATACCCTGATTAAGCAACGCCGATCCATCCCTCTTTTTCTAAAGCTGAACGAACAGCATTGTGAAAGATATCTTTAGCGGACATATCATACCCACGAAATTGCTTAACCGAGCAGTATTGATTGCCATTCCGCCATCATATCATTACAGCCATTCGTGCTCGCACCGCCGACCACCGGTTAAATAGGCGTTATTTTTCCGAACCTACTTCCGTTATTTTTTGGGTCATAACAGCTAAAACCCTTGCAAATTCGTAACGACTACCTGGAATTAGGGGCAAAATGCCCAAATTAACTTCCGCTATTTTCCCAAACTGATTCCCTTATTTTGAAGCAAGCAGAGATCCACTCCTCGGCTAGTGCGTAACTGCGGACTCTTGCCCCAGAACCCACCAAAACCGGATAGATCAAACCACCTTCAGTCCACTCTTGCAGCCATTCGCGGGCAGTCTTGTCCGAAATCCCAAACCAAGATGCAATATCTGAAACGCCGATCGCAAAGGGATTTTCCACTCCATCCAAAACCCTTGCCAAAAGTCGGGTGAGGAGCTGTTGAGAGCGACGCGACAGTTCTTCCCAGGGGGGTGCGTCAGGAGCAGCACCTTGATAGAGAGATTTGGCTTTGAGTTGCAGTTCATCGGCTGCACGGGCCATCGTCTCAACAAAATAAAGCAACCAGGGCGTGTGGTCAGGGTCGTGACGACCTTCGTAGAAGTTCACCGGCAGCCCCATCTGCAACGAACGGTAATAGCGATCGCGATCGGCATTAAAATACTCGTCAAACGAGAAAAAACCCCGCATTCGGTAGCCGGAACGCCACAGTTCAGCAGTAGCCAACAGCCGTCCCGTGCGACCGTTCCCGTCATTAAATGGGTGGATGCTGAGAAAGCGGTGGGTGAGGATAGCCGCACGGATAGGGGCTGACAATTCGGCGGCGGCTGTTGAAGATAGCCAATCGACTAATTCCCCCATCAGCACAGGTACGTCCCCCGGTTCAGGTGGCCCGTAATCGATCGCCCGCGTGACTGTATCCACCACCGGACATTCTGTGATGCGATACTCGCTTTTGCTACCCCGCCGTCCGCGACCGCGCACGATGACAATGCGGTGTAGTTCTTTGATAAATGCTTGTGTAATCGGGGTTTGTGCTTCGGCAAATTCCTCAACGCGGTCAAGCGCCCGCCAATAATTGCGGACTTCTTGTTCGGCATCACTTCCCGTGCGATCACTCCGAGCGATCGCCCGTCGCACCGCCGCTTCATCCAAGGGATTACCCTCAATTTGAGTCGAGCTGCGCGTACTTCTTTGCAAAGCATCGTGGCGCAGGCGTAGAGTGGTATCGGGTGGCAGTGGTAACACCTCGATGACAGCCCGCGCACCCTCGATGACTCCCAAATGCCTCACCAGATCGTGACTATATGAGAAGCGGGGAATAAAACTCATGGACTAATACTTCTGGATCTTGTGTGGCTGCATCAAAACCCTTTTTGAGCCAGCCAAACCGGGGATGAAAAGTCTCGTGTCTGGCAAAGACCGGATTCCCACTATACGCTGGATTTAGGGTACTAAATATGTCTTGGTCGGGCTGTTTCACTGTGACTTCTGCTTGGGTTGGTACTCGCGAGCGTTCTCAAGCACCAGTTTTGTTGTAGGTATAGGCTAAAACATACACCAAATTCAGACTGGAAACGCATTCACCCTGACTCAGCCGATAAAATTTTGAGGACAGCCTACGATCTCATCGACATCAAGGGCGTTTTCACCCACAGCTTCCGGCTGACGGCCCTGACACTGATAAGTAACCCTGGCATTCCCTTGCGGGTGATCTAGAGGATGTCTAGTCATCGCAGCTTAAACCAGCTTCAAAGGTATGTTGACGTTATCACCCTGTGAGACAAAAACTCTCAAATAAAAAGCCCTCGCCTAGATTCAGACGGGGGAAGAAAAGGACAGTAAAGCGCAAGAGGTTGTCTCTTTTCACCAAAATATATTTCCCGCTGCGACAGGAGTTATGCAGCAGGCAGCACTACCGTAGCCCACACTTCACTAATACTTTATACCCTTTATTATCTAAAGGTCTAATAGGTTTAACTGTTTACGCAACTGCTCAACATTCTTGATTTGGCTCCAGTCCACATCAGCCTGTTGTAACAGAGAAATCGCTACACCCATCAAATGCTGAGGATATACTCGTTCTGCTGGTGGCACAGCTTGGACGTTGTTGTCCCTAACAAGTCTGGCTGTATCTGCTAACCATTTCTGCTGGTTGCGAGTAATTTTGAAATTGACCGCAACCAGTTTCTCCTTGGAATTAGCCAGAGTCGCAGCTTCAACCGGAGGGTCTTGAGCGGGTTCCCTATCAGCTTCAATATCTACTGGTGCTGGTGACTGCTTAATTCCGGAAAACTGGCTCAGCTTTCCCATCCCCCCCATCTTACTCTTGGGTTTGTTCACGACAACCTCCACAATTTTTTGCACTCTTTAGCCAAAAACCGATAAGATGAAGCACCGGAGGACTTGGCAGCATAGGCGGTGACAGGCTTTTGCTGAGCAATGGATTCTGCCACAGCAATGTTGTCAGGAATCACCGTATGCAGCAGCCGATAGTCCAGTTCCACAGAAGCCTCAACCAGTAAACTGTCCGCTTCCTGGGTTAACAGCAGGCGCGACTTATAGCGAGTCCGTAACACCTCAATTGGCACTCCTGTTTGCTCCCCTCGAATTAATTCCACTGCTTCCGACAACCCTTTGAGGGCAGCCGGTTCGCACAGAGTCGGAATCAACACGCGATCGCACGCCAAGAGAGCTTGTACCGAAACAGAGGAAAGCCCAGGCGAACAGTCCATCAGGCACACATCAAACCCCTTCAGCTTAGAGAGGGCTGGAGTGAATAAATCATGAGGTGACTGCAACTGGAACAGTCCCAAATCCCCCGGAATCAGCCACAGATTTTTTACCTCTGTATTTAATGGCTCTACGTTATCTCCCTGAAGCCAATCTAAAGCTGTCGGCTGCTGACCGTCTTGGCCTAATCCAAAACTAAGGGTGCGCTGCCCATCCAAGTCGAGTAGCAGGACGCGGCACTTACTTGCAGCGAGGCAAGCTCCTAAGTTTAAAACTGTGGTACTTTTCCCGGTACCGCCCTTGAAATTGAAAATAGCGACCTTCAACATAAAATCCTATTAAGGTCTAATCATTGTTTAGCTTAACAGTTTTATGAGCTTAAGTGTTAAAAACCTAATATATTAAACGTCTAATACGTTTAACAGTTTATGGGTAATTCTGAGGTCAGCCGCAGATTGGCAGTTAAAGTCTGAGGTATTTTGTCTGGCTGGTTAGACCCAACGATCGACCGGGGCGATTGCTCTTTTGAGTAACGAGTGCTCGTCGGCAAGGCTTGCGGTCATTGGTTAAACACTTAAACGTATTATACCTTTAAGTCTTTAGAGTAAGTTTATCCCATAGCTGGCGAGTGAGGCAACTGAAGCAATGTCGCGCTTGGCATAGCGTTCCACCGCGATCGCAGTGCTGCCGTATGCTGATAAGCTGCTACGCAGCTTAGTAGTTGACAGGGCGCGCTGGCATACGAGTGAAAAAGTGGTTTTTCCAGAAGGAATCTTTCTTGAGTATTTGCCGCCTTATTCTCCTGAACTTCAGCCAGCAGAAAGGCTGTGGTGTCTTGCCGATGAACTGAAAGTTAATAAAAGTTTTGACAGCCTTGATGATGCGAGAAGAAGTGCTCGCCTCATCAAGGCTGTCAAATTTTAGCGACGACCATGACAGAGAGAATCAAAAATCTTACCTTTTATCATTGGTGGCCAGAGCCAGAAATTTTAGCCACAGGATAACTGATAATTTTCCGCTTCTACTAACTTCATAATTGCTATCTATTCATTTCACACGCTCGCAAGTGGACAGAGAAACTTTTTTGCTGCTCGTCAATTAGCAAGCTTTATTGAATTTTAGACAATTTTCTCTTCTTCCTTTCAACTATAAAAGTTCTTTTTATTGGACGATCGCGAGCGCAAGTTTCTTTACTCCCGACGATAAAGGGGGTAACTAACCCGGATTTGGTATGACCAAGGGCTAAATCATGAAAACATCTCTAAATTTGACAGCCGCCCAATTAGAGCAACTAAAAGCGCATTTGTTCCCTGGCGACGGTCAAGAAGCTGTTGCTATTGCACTTTGCGGTCGCCTTGTTGGAAATGGCACGCATCGCTTGTTAATCCACAAAATTGTGCCAGTACCTTACGAATACTGTTCCCTTCGTACTCCTGATCAAGTGAGGTGGTCAACTAATATCCCATACCCTTCCTCTGTGAAGCTGCCAAGCGCCGCATGGGAATTCTCAAAATTCACGGACACCCTGAGAATTTCCCCCACCATTCTGATATTGACGACGAGGCTGACCGCCGCCTTTTCCCGTCTATCTACGGCTGGATAGAGTTGCGTCAAATTTATCAGCCCACGACCGAACAGTGAAGTTAGGGCAACAGCGATCGCTGTTGCCTGGTAATAATTCCCATAATGGTAATTATGGGAACTATTCAGGGTTTAATGGGTTAATTGCGCGATGAATTAAATTCGCTATGCTCGCCAATCCCTCCAGCCTCAACTCCTTGGTTACGGTTTCTAGCCTCCTAGAGACCTGGACCGAATTCCTCGCTCTTGATGTCGCTGCGGGGGACGCAGCACAGGATACCGCCGATACCTACCGTCGCCAGTTGCGACTGTTCCTATCCTGGTGCGATTGCGCCAGCCCCCAAATCAACCCGACCAGTGCAACCAAAGAAGATATCAAGCGCTACCGTCGCTTTTTAGTGGACGATCGTTCATTGAAGCCGGCAACAGTAGCCCTAAAATTATCGGTAGTCAGGCGCTTCTATGATGCAGCCGTGGAGAAGGGGCTAATTTTGACCAACCCTGCCCTCAGCATCAAACCACCGAGGGAAAAGCGAGATGCTGCTGAGAAGGTGACTTACCTAGAAAAGTCGGAAGTCGAGAAGTTGCTGGCGGCGATTAAGAGCGACGGCAGCGTGAAGGCGCTGCGGGACAAGGCGCTGCTGGCGATTATGGCTCTGGAGGGGCCGCGCACGGTGGAGATGCACCGGGCTAATATTGCTGATTTGGTACAGCAGGGCAATAATTTGGGGATTCGGGTGGAGGGGAAGGGAAGCATTAGGATTGTGCCGCTAACGCCGGACATTGCGATCGCTCTGATGAATTACTTGGAAGCGAGAAAAGCGATTGAAGTGCTTGCGCCCTCTAGCCCGCTGTTTGTAGCTGTGGGATACCGGGCAGGTGGGCGGAGGATCAGCCGCCGGGGGATACGGAAAGTTGTGGACGGCTATTTAAAGGAAGCAGGGCTGAAACATTCGCCGGGGCGCACAATATCGACCCACAGTTTGAGACATACGGCGGGAACGCTGGCGCTGCGGGCGGGGGCGGAACTGCGGCAAGTGCAGGACTTGTTGGGGCATAAAGACCCCAGGACGACTTCTATTTATACTCACGTAGCAGAGCGATGGGCCAATAATCCGGCTCTAAAGTTAGGGATTACGATTGGGCCACTGTAGGTCGCTACATCTATGAAGCGATCGCCATTGCTTGGGCTGCAATAATTCGCCACTGTCCATTCTCTTTCAGATACGTGCGTGTATATCGGTAAACACCGCCAAAGGATTTTCCCTTAAACGTTCCTGCTACTATAGCGTTTCCTAGTAAGCGTGAGGTACAATAACAGCAATGAGTAAACCAGTTCCTAATCTCATTTTTAGAGACTTGAGCCAATGCAAATTCAAGAGCTTTAACTCGCATCAGGATAAGTTCTGGCACTGATTTGACGTAAAATACTTTTAATCTTTGACCAACAGTTTTCAAGTCGCCTATTACATCAGCAGCTTAGAAGCATTCAAATCTTTTAAAGAATTAAGAGATTTGTATATCAAAAGTCAGTAGAGTGTCAACCTGTCCCCCCTTCTGCAAGCTCTAAGCGGTGTGCGTAAGTGTTGACGAATTGCCCCGAAAACAGGGATTTCACCATTACCTGAGCCCCTGCAACAGCTCTAACGACATATTTCTGAACCTCACCGCAGAACCTCACCACCGAGCCAACTTTCAGCTCAGACGGTGCCATTTGGGGTACTTTTGCCTCATAAGTGGGAATAGCGTGATTTTCGGGTTCTATCGCCTGATATGAAGCTGCAACTCCCATCCCTTCTGTTGTTAATGTCTCTGCGGGTGCAGCTTCCACTCCAAACACTTGAGTAGTGTGAGCCCCTTCCTCATCCAGAGGCGACACACCCTCTGATATCTTTATATTATTATCCGACCCTGTGCCAGCAGTTCCCACCTCATTATTTTGTTGAGGCAAATCCTGAGAAAACACACCCTCTGACATCCCTATATTATTATCCGACCCTGTGCCGACAGTTCCCACCTCATTATTTTGTTGAGGAAAACCAAGGGGAGGCACAACCTCAGATATCCCTATATTATTATCCGACCCTGTGCCAACAGTTCCCACCTCATTATTTTGTTGAGGGAAATCCTGAGAAAACACACCCTTTGATATCCCCATATTATTATCCGACCCTGTGCCACTAGAAACCCCTTCTAAACACTCTCGTGCACCTTCCGCCGACACTGCCTCTTTATCCCGCTGCTGCCAAACCTCAAAAATCGCCTCCCTGCCATCCTGGGGAAACTCAAACTGGTAAACCCTAATGCGCTTCTGCCTACCTAAAGCATCTTGTTCCTCTGACCTTTCTTGGCGAACCCGCCGCAAAGTAAAGCCCAGCTTACCCCTTAAAATATACTGCACCACTTCCATTGGTGTCATCTGAGGACTGACACTAATACCCAGAAAATCCTTAATATCAACACTGCACTGCTTCACTCGCTCCGCAAAAGCTATCACATCCGCGTCAGTCCCTCGGTACTCTCGATTAACATTAAACAATGACTTTATCCCCAACGCCTTCAAAGCTTCCACACTTGCCGTCAGCAAACGCAAATCTTGAGGACACACCTTTCCTTGCCCCCTTTCCAGATGCCCCGCCAAGTGATTTTTATCTCGAAATCTGACCAACTCCGGGTCATAAATTAAATAGTAATGTAAGCGAATTTGAGGCAGCCAGCCAGCATCATCCTTCAACTTAAGTTCAGGCGTGAGGGGCACTCCATAAGTCTCTTGTAATTGATACTTACGCTGCTGGTTTAGTTCATCACGAGTCTTAGCCCGTTTGTCCTTCAATTCTAAGTATTTAGAAAGAGTAATGTCAGAAGCATTATTAACAGCCTGCGCTTCTAACATTTTATTCTCTTCCTTAATAGATGTCGCTTCTGCACGGATGCAAGCTGCTACCGTTTCCCGGCTATCTAACTCCGACTTTAATTTGCGGTCTTGCGACTCTAGTTCTTCCAATAAATCCCAATTTTGAGCATTGTTTGCTGCAAGCTGTCGTAACAGCAAAACTTTGAGTTCTTGTTGTAATTGATTCTCTCGACAGAGCGAAACAGAATGCCCTTCAGCCTTTAAAGCTTCCCAAACTGCCTCCCTGTAGTTCCACATCCCAGCATTAATTCTCGCCCCCATTTTAGCCCAAGTCCGCAAGTGAATTGGGTCGTAAGCTTCATCAATGTCAAAATCCACGCCTTGCAACAATTTTAGATTGGTTGTGATGACTTTTTTTTGAGATTTTAGAATTGCTTGGTAACTCGAACTGCCATTGCCAATTTTGCCCACACCAAAGGGCGCAGTCCAGACAAACCAAGGCACAGTTTCATCTCGAACTCGCGATAGTGCTTGCAAAGCGTCATTGACAGCAATTGCTCCTTTAAAAATGCCGAAAACCGCTGTAAAATGATGGCGAAGGTCAATGCTAACTCCTGTGCCAATTGTGGGACTAGCGATGATGATATCATAGTTTTGTATGAGCGTATTTAGTTGGTCAATGCAACCGTAAGCGGGATGATTTGGATCTGATACTGATTCGCTATCAATCCTGAGAATTCGCTGATGAGGAAAGCGTTTTTGCAGTTGGGTTTCAAGGTTGCGACAAGACCAATTCCCTGTAACTTTTTGTGAGTCTTCTACAACCATAATGCGCGGTCGATATCGCTCTATAGGGTGAGATTCAGTAGGTGTTTTTAAGTTACATTCAGTAAAGTTTATTGGGCTACATTTTGCGGTTGTTTCACAATCACACTTAGCAGGGTTTTTACAGTCATATTCACTAGGGTTTTCCGAAACATATGTAGCAAAGCATTTAGAGTCACATTCAGTGAATTTTACAATAGGACATTCACCAGAGGTTTTCTGATAATATTCAGGATGGCTTTTACAGTCACATTCAGGGCCTTTTACAATAGGACATTCACCAGAGGTTATCTGATAATATTCAGGATGGCTTTTACAGTCACATTGAGCAGGTTTTACAGGACATTCACCAGAGGTTGTTTGACCATATTTAGCACAGATTCTACTGTCATATTTAGCGCATTTTACAGGATATTGATCGGAGGTTGTTTGACCATATTTAGCACAGATTTTACTGTCATATTTAGCGCATTTCACAGGATATCGATCTGAGGTTTTCTGACAATATTCAATAGGGCTTTTAGAGCCATATTTAGTACAGGTTATAGGAGAGCATTTGGCACGAGTGTTAAAGCCATATTCAGCACAGGTTATAGGGCAAAAATTGGCACGGCTTTTAAACCCATATTCACCCCGGATTACAGGAGAACATTTGACATGGCTTTCCGAACTACATTCAGCAGGATTGTTACCACAAAATTGGGCACATTTTAAGCTTATAGGACAGCATTCGGCACGGCTTTCAAGGTCACAACAAGTGACTTCTTGAGACAGAATTTGCTCCATTTGCACATACAGCGAAGCCGGATTAGAAGTGGCAAAAAACGTCACATCTCGCCCTCGTTTTGGCTGCCACTCGTTAACAACAACCCAAGGCGAAATAGGGATACCTGCTATCGCTATTAAGTAGTCTATGCTGTAATCCGATAAATCTGCATCTTGGGCAACAACTAAGCCACCACTTGTCAAGACGTTGTGGATGAGTTCTTGCAGAGTTTGCAAGATGGTGACTCGGTTTTCGCGGCAAGTTGAACTGTTTAAGGCGTGCCAGATGACTTGTTCGCACTCATCGATGATGACGATCGCACCGAACCAGTCTTCAGGATTGAATTTAGCTTGAGATAGGGGGTGGAGGCTGTCTATGCACAAGCCGTATCCGAACAGTTTACCAAAGGCTGAGTCCCTAGTTTCGTCGATGTAGTTGATTCCTAAGCTGGCACAGATAGCCCTGCCCAGTTGAATCCTATGGGTAATTATCAGCACGCGGCGATCGCCTGTGGAAAGGGATTGTGAGACTAAGTTGGTCAGGGCTTGGGTTTTGCCGGTGCCTTTAGGGGCTTTGATGCAGGCTAACCCGGACTCTGGATAGGGGAGTTTTCCCAGATAGCGAGAATTTAGCTTTAAAGAGGCGGGATAGGTTAAAAGCCATGATTCCCTATCAAGCCAGAATTGGAAGCCTTGCGCTTCATTTTTGAGGGCGCTGAAGGCATCTGAGCCCTTCGATACCACGAAATCGTCAACGCCTTTTTCTGGCCCTGGCAGGTTGATGACTTTGACGGGGCAATTAGCGGCTGTGAACAGGCGACCGAGTTTGCCAATTTCCCGGTTGACGTTCTGGATGGTTTGGCGTTTGCTGTCGCGGTCAAAGCAGATGTAGATTTCCCGCCCTGGGGTGGCGAAGTGTTGGAGTTCGGGGATGAGGTAGGGGTCGCATTTTTCCCCTTGAGGGGTTTTGGTTCTGACACCGCCGGTGACACCGGGGAGGGCGATGGCGGCGTAGCCCAGTGTGAGTAGGCATCCGGCTTTTTTTGCGCCTTCGACGATTTGGACGGGGATGTTGTTGTCCCACACCCATTGCCAGAAGCCAAGTTGTTTGTCTGAGTTGTCGATGGGGACACCGTAGCGTGCTGCGACTTTTGCCCAGATGTGGTCTGGGACTTGCAGGAAGAAGGCTCTGGTGGGGCTTTTGGGGGGGTGTTCGTATTTGACGGGTTTGATTTTGCCTTTGGGGTCAAAGGTATTTCGGGGCTGGTGGGGTTTGAAGCAGCCCCAATACATGGGCTGCCAGTTGTTGAGGGGGTCAAGGCTTGAGCACCACCAGCCGCCGTGTTCGATGTGGCTGTAGTGCTTTCTGGCCCACCGCCATTGTGCGTCGGGGTGGACTCTGCCGGAGGCGGCGTTGATTTCGTACAGGAGGTATTGGTACGGGGTGTCGCCTGAGAGGGTTTGGACGTTGAGGGCGATGAGGTCGGGGTCTACGCCTGAAGCCAGCCATTCGGACAGGGGGGAGATGGGTGATGTCATTGGACACCCCCGGTGTTGGTGGAAGGTAGGGGTGTGAGCCTTTGTCGGCTAGGTGGAGTTGAGTGGGCTTTTCGTCTGCACAGGGGTGCTTCTTTGATTTCAGTGAAGCTATGGACACTTCCCGTGCGCTTGGTTTGACGGCGAGCGTTCCAGCGCTTCTGACAATTTTCTCGTGTCACGTTTTGCGTTTTGCAGGATTTTGACCAACTCTCAGCCTGTCAGACTCGGCTGCTGTGGTTCGTGATGCTCTCTCAAACTACTCAAACTAATCAGGACAATTTTAGAGGATGAAAGCCATACGGGGTAAGGCTTTTAAAATTTAAACGATCCCGAATGAACACGAAACGATCCCGAATGAACACGAAACGATCCCGAATGAACACGAAATGTTTACGCGCTGTAAGCCTAATCAGATATTGATTTGAAGCCAATTTTGGCAAAATTTTTGCTGTTTACAAGTTCGTGAACAGTCTGGGGTTGGTCTGAGGTAGGGCATGAAAACAAAACCCCCTGTATTTCGAGGAGGTTTTGTGAGATGCGAGATTTTTGTGAGTGGCTAGTTACTCGTCAGTTAAGCCCAGATGCTCCAATATCTTGGTCTTCAAGCTAGGTTTGAGGGTACGCGGATAGCACCCGTTTTCTATCTGGGATAGTTGGGATGGTGAAATCTCTACCCTCTTTGCCATCACTCTTAAGCTTTCTCCCATAGCTTTCCGAGCTTCCCTTACCTGTTGACCAAAAGCTATAGGTTCGGCCAAATTGGGTGTTGGTTGAGCTGACTTCCGCTTGCAACGAGTTTTTTTTGCCTGTTGCGGTTGTTCTGGTTCTGGTTTCAGGCGTTTAGGCAGCGCTTCTGGCTGGCGTAAAGTCCCGTTAAGTTGCAGCCAGGTTTCAAACCAGTGATTGGGCTTTTTGACTTTGCGATCTGGATGCACCCAGTCTGGAACATCGGGATCGTAGTCAAAACGGTATGGGGACTCAAAGTTCCCCAGTGTTTTCAGTCCTCGATCGAAGCTGCGTTTGAGGTGTAAGGCTGCAACTCGGTCTGTCTTGGCTGCCACTATCTCCTTGCCATACCCGATGCGCGTCAGTAGTGTCTCTATTTGATACCGACCGCTTTTGTGCTGTTGCAGGGCAAACACGGTAAAGTAAGCTAGCCTGAGCGCCAGTTTTTCCCGGTAGGGGTCTAGTTTTAATGCTTCGCTGGTGATGTAACCAAATTCCCGCAAATAAGCGTGATTAGCAAACTTGTTAAACCATAAGCCAGGGCGGAAGGTGATTTCAACGTCAATAAAGGTGTCTTTACCGTCCAAAGATGGCTGGACAATCTCGTGAATCTCAAAGATGTCCCACAGATGCGACATTCTTACTGACAAGATGTTTTTTTCCTTGTATCGCCATTCTCTTACACAAACTTCTATCCGTCTGAGCAGTTGCGCTTGATGGCTGATCTGCTGAAGTTTTTCTGTTTTGGAAAGGTATTGGGTAGGCTTGCTGTCTTGACTTCTGTTGGCTTTGCGGATGTAGTGATTTCTTTTCTGAGCTTCACCAAAGTCATCTAGAAGTTTAGAGGCTGATACTGTAATTTCTTCTCTCCAAGCTTCGGGTTTGCGGAAGGCAATTATTGCCAGTGCGTAGTGCAGTTTGAGGATTTCTTCTCCGAATTTCTGGGCAATGACTTCCTTGGCTTGATAGGCAATTTCAGCAAAGTCTGTTAGGTCAAAGCGATCTCGGATTTGCAGTTCAACTCGACCTTTGGAAAAATCTTTGCCGCCATTCAAACTGGTTTCGCTTATTTCCCAGAAATCCATACCAGTGACTCCAGCCGTATAGATCGTATCTGTGATTGCACTACTGGGGCATTCTTCGTAGAATTTTCTTTGGCATAGCCGGGGTTCTGTAGATGACTTATGTGATCGTTGCGGTTGCTTTGGCTCCGCGTAGGAGCTGTTGCTAAGGTTATTAGAGTCTATATTAACCTCAAGGTTTTGATTATCGCAGATTTTCTTGCCAGACATGGGGGTGATCTGTCTCCACCTGTTATGGTCGGTCCATCGTGCTTGTCAGGTTGATGGGTTTGCTAATTACAAAGTTTTATCGTCGCATCACGAAGTAAATCGCTCTTCTGTCGGTAAAACCATTTGGGAGCCTGGATCTAAATATTACAAAATAGCCCAAAACCAGAACTGGTTGTGTCCAATCTGTGGGGAAAATCTACACAATGGAGAAGCTCTAGAAACACACCACATAGTACCTCTGGTAAAAGGTGGAACAGATGAAATCGACAATCTTCAACACCTACATAAAATTTGCCATAAGACGGTACATAGTGGTAAACGTTCTGTGAAGGCAAAGGCCCCGGCCGTATGATGCGACGAGTAGCAAGTACGGTTCTGAGGGGAGGAGATACGGTGACGTATGCTCTCTTGCCCGACAGTCGCAAGCACGGTTTCGGATGGGAGGGGTGGAGTAGTAATACTCCCCTCGACCCTAACTGATTTGGTGGCGTATGAGGACTTGATGGTTCGTAATATGGTCAAGAATAGACACTCTTGCAAATCGATCGGTGATGCAGCATGGACTCAGTATTCCGAATCAGTGGTGGGAGGATGTCAATCGAATGTCCGAATAAACCTGCAAGCCGCTTTGACGCAAGCTCCCCATTGACTCTATCAATCCGACTGCACCTTGACCAAACTAATGCAGAAAAGTCGCTCTGACTGGTTCAAAATTTTTAGCCAAAAATAAGGAGGAAAAAAGAGGAGAAAACAGCACATTTTTTACTCATTACACCTCCTATTTCCTACTTTTAGCCTCATTTTAAGTATAAATGCTTATTAGTTTTTGTAAAGAATTGTTGCTTTTAACACGATTTTTTGTGTTTTAGACCCTTGTAAATCCTCCTAAATCCTCGTAATTAGCGCGCCAGTTGCGTAGCAAGCCATGTCAAATGTACGTACAAGAGTCGAATTTGAGCACTTTTTACCAATTTAGGGTTTTTGCAAGACTGCGATGAGAAAAGTTGGAAATTGAAGTTAGCTCACGCACACTCTGGGCAGCCAAGGCGAGAAAGTTTGGCTCTTGGCAGTTTGGGCTTTGATAGAACTGTACTTACGTTCGCGTGAGTGGATATTGAAGCCAGGAGCGAGCCAGTTGGTGTACAGGTTCGCCGCCTTTACGATGGAGCAGGGCATCCCACGACACAAGCCAGTTGGTGCAGTTTGGCATCGGTGGCGGACGCCAAGAGCTTTCGCGCGCCCGCTATCCTGTTTGCAAGCGAAGCAGCCGGCTGATGTCGATGATCACGAGGGAATCGTTCGTCCGATAGCCAGCCTAACGCGATCACCTTGCACTTAGGATGTCCCATTCATAAAGGTGCATTATTTTTCGTCTACACGCATTAATCAGGGTTTGTGATCACAAAACCATTGCTTGCTACCGATTGAGAATAGTCATAACCAACCTCAACAGGTCAAGACACGAACAGCACAAAAAAGCAGTAATTTGACCGAAAAAGTCAGGCGTTTGCAGGGTATTTTCAGGTAAATACAGGTAAAGTGCAGCCCCTGCACTTTACCTGCACTTGCCTGACTTTATACTGCAAACCCCTGACTTTATACTGCACTTGCCTGACTTTAGCTGACGCAACAATTAGCTAATTTTTTAGCCCTTTTAACAAAAAGTGAATTGATTTAATAGTCAAGTTGCTGCATCTGGATTGAATTAATAGTCAAGTTGCTGCATCTGAATTGAATTAATAGTCAAGTTGTTGCATCTGGATTGAATTACAGCAAGCGTATCTTTTCGTTTGGTCACTCAACTCAAAACCTGGACGCACCTTTGGGGTATAGCCGAGATACGCGCAAGTGCGATTCGTTCTGGAGAAACCCATTTCTTGGGGGGATTCCAGGCTTTAGTAGAGTAACCCTTATGGGGCTGAGTCCGCACTTTAATCCTCTACTAATGACAACTTGATATCCATGTAAGTGAGGTTCTCAAAGAACCAATTCTTACTGCCCTGGTGCGGGGTTAAAAGCACATAAACTACCAGTAATGGTAGCCCCTACGGAAAAGACTGACTATCAAATCTGTAAAGCGGGGATGAAAGCGGTTAATGGTGGTAATTGCTGAAAGCACCAACTGCAAGCAAGAGTTTATGGGGAGAGTAAACGAAGTGTTGTTGAGCCATCGTCAGATCTCACCAAGGGATATAAGCTTGTGTTTCGGACACACCTTGGGCTGGAAATAACTGGCATGGGGTTTGGACTGTTAGGATCTTGCAACCGAAACAGCGTACCTCCTAGACCCCCGGTGGATAGACACCCTCTAAAGACTCAAAACAATGGATATCAGGAACGAAATAACCCAAATTATAGTTCCTATAGTGGTCGATATGTAGGTAAGCAGTCAAGCTAAAAGCTTTATTTGGGAGGGATGGGTTAAAAAGCAAAAGCCTAGACCGAAATAACGGTCAAAGCCTGAAAAGGGATGGAGTAATGTCCGGGATAAGCAGACGTAACCCGCAATGTGTCTGTATATAGGGGTGTAAATAGCAATGAATAAGCCTAAATCAGATTCAACATTGAATACTGAGGGATGGAAGACTATCAACTGGCGACAAGTCGAGCGATATGTTTTTAAGTTGCAAAAACGCATCTATGCCGCTTCACGTTGTGGTGATATTCAACGAGTTCGCAAACTCCAGAAAACCCTAATGAGGTCTTGGTCTAATAGGGCATTAGCGGTAAGAAGGGTAACACAAGACAACCAGGGAAAAAAGACCGCAGGAGTGGATGGGATTCAATCACTATCCCCAGCAGCACGTCTTGACTTGGTGAAAGGTCTATTCATTAACGGTAAATCCAAACCTACACGGAGGATATGGATACCAAAATCAGGGAAAACCGAATTTAGACCGCTCTCGATACCCACTATTTTTGACCGTGCCTTACAAGCGGTAGTGAAAGCTACCCTTGAACCGGAATGGGAGGCTCGTTTTGAGCCATCAAGCTACGGTTTTCGACCCGGTAGGTCATGCCATGATGCTATCAAACACATCAAAAACTGCATAGTATCAAAATCTAAGTTTGTTTTAGATGCAGATATCTCGCAATGTTTTGACCGAATAGATCAGGAAGCATTACTTCTGAAATTAAACATGAACGGTTCAGTCAGGCAACAAATCAAAGCTTGGCTCAAATCGGGAGTGATAGATTCAGGAAAATTTGCAGCTACCACGGCTGGAACACCACAAGGCGGTGTAATTTCGCCATTATTGGCATCCATCGCCTTACATGGATTAGAAAGCCTGATAAACCAAGAGTTTCCTGTCAATTCAGCCGGGAAAATTAGAGGGGCTAAAAGCAAATTTGGCTGCGAAATATCTGGCGTAACCTGTATTAGGTACGCCGACGATTTTGTGGTTGTTAATGAATCCTTAACGGTCATTAAGAGGTGTGAGGAATTAATCAAAGATTGGCTCAAAGGTATTGGCTTAGAATTGAAACCAGAAAAGACGCGAATAGCACATACGCTATACTCCCATTTAAGTGAAGATGGTCAACCAGGATTTGATTTTTTGGGACATCATATTCAACAGATAAAAGTGGGAAAATACCGAGACAATAAAAATAGTCAAGGTAAAAAACTTGGTTTCATCACCCTCATTACCCCTTCTAAAAAGGCAATTGAGGCTCATAAACATGAGATGAAAAGTATCATCACAAAACACAGGTCACGTTCTCAAGCAGAACTAATTAAAAACCTTAACCCTATTATCAGGGGATGGACTTCATATTATAGAGTCTCAGATGCTGGAACTACTGGGGACTTCTCCTACTTAGATAGGATTACTTATCTTCGGCTGAGAAGATGGGCTAAAAGACAGACTGGGAGCATTAATTTAGGTCATCAAAAATACTGGCACACCATAGGCGATAACCATTGGGTATTCACCACTAGGTCAGAAAGTAATCCTTTACGGTTACTAACACATATCGAATTTCACTCCAGTGTGAACGATTATGTTAAAGTTCGCGGTGATAAAAGTCCTTTTGATGGTGACTTAATTTACTGGAGTTTAAGACTAAGCAAACACCCTGAGATGCCTACTACGAAAGCGAAGCTTCTCAAACAACAACAGGGTAAATGTGCTTGGTGTAATTTGCATTTTCAAGAAGGCGATTTATTGGAAATTGACCATATTAAACCCATTTCCTGTGGAGGTAAGAAGGAATGGCAAAATCTCCAATTATTACATCGTCATTGCCACGATGATAAAACTGCCAATGATGGCAGCTTGAAGTCCCATATTGACAAAATGGAAGCACATTGAGTAGCCGTGTGCCGGGAAACTGGCAAGCACGGTTTCGGACGGGAGGGGTGGAATAGTAATGTTCCCCTCGACCCTCTCAATAGGACATGACGTAAAGTTTTGTAAATATAAGACAAAATGACTTGAAGTAGCAAAGCCTGAAATGTTTAGCAGTA
>NZ_JAUBPS010000064.1:31825-33461 GCF_036700865.1 Microcoleus sp. S13C4 | reverse complement strand
TTTTGTTGCAGCATTTTTTGATAAAACTTTTGCATTAACACAGCAGTTCCTTCATCATCTACACTCCACAAACTCACTGCCACCCGCTGCGCCCCCGCATACATAAAACCCCTAGTTAATCCCACCATTCCTTCGCCTTTAACATTCTGCCCCATGCCGCTTTGACAAGCACTCAAAACCACTAAATTTGCCGCCAGTTTCAAGTTGAAAATATCGGTGAGGCGTAAAAAACCATTGACAAGATTGCCTTTGTCATCTACAATCGACATCACAATTCCTGACAGTTCGGGATTTTTGTTGTTGGCAATGCCGTGGGTGGCGAAGTGAACGATTTGATAATTGGCTAAACTGCCATCGGTGGCTGTAGTGCGACTGGCATTAAAATCAAATATTTGACGGCTAGAAGCTGAGGGGAATAAGCTGGATATTGTTTGGGCTTCTTGGCGGGTAAAGGGTAGACGTTTGGGTGGCCATTCCAGATCGGAAGCACGGAGCGAGCGGTTTAAGCCGAGGTTATTTGCTTCTAACTTGTCAGTCGTTTCTTGGGTAATTTTTCCTTTAATTCTTTCATCGTCTAGACTGAAAACAGGGTCTGCTAAAATTGCTAAAGTTCGGCTCGGTGGTTTTCTATCTCTGTAATTTTGCCTGAGAATAGCGAGACTTGAGGCGGAAGGCAGGGTAATAATTTCATGTTCGGCAATTAAGGGAACATTGGTATTTTGTCCTTGAGTTTGGGTAATAGTTAAAGCTGGAAAAGGAGTATAGTGCAGCACGCCGTCGGGAACAATTAATAAGCGTTTGTTTTTTAATTGGGCTGCGGCGGGCTGTAAAATTAATTGACTTAAATTTGCACTTGCTTCGGCAACTTTTTGGGGAATATCTCTTTGGATTGGGATAGTTACTGAGTCTCGGAAATTGCGGGCTGCTGTTTCAATATCAACCTGTTTTGGTAATTCATAGCTGGTTAGTCCTGTTGATGTCACAAGCCACAAATAACTGCGGTTTGTTCCGAGGGAATACTGCAATAAAATAGTGTTTTCATCGATAATTTGTTTCTGAATTTCTGGCAGTGTTAAAGGTTGGGGTTGAGTGAGGGCAGCGTAGCGGGGGCTGGCAGTACGAATCTTTGTTTGGAGTTGCTCATATTGTTCCAAAAGTACGAGGCGCTGTTTGTCGATTTCATCGATTTTAGTTGCGTTGGCATTGGGGGTACTGATTGTTTCGATACGCTGCTTTTCTATAGCATCGAGTTGCTGTTGCAGGCTCTTTTCTTGTTGCAGTAACTCGGGGGAAATGCCTTCGCGAATGTTGGCGTTACTTTCTTGGAGGAGTTCGAGGAGGCTGCGGGCCCTCGAACGTTCGCTGGCTTCTAAGGCTTTTGTAGCGTAACCGGATTTAGGATTAGTTTTGTGCAGTTGCATTAACAAATCGATGTAGAATTCGTAGTAGTTTTGGACTGTGGCAAAGTATAAGCTGCGGAGTTCAGGACTGGCTATTTTGGTGCGAAGGTTTTCGATAATTTTGAGAGAGAATTCCATGTCGTTGAGGGCTTCAATAAAATTGCCTTGAGCGCGTTTGACAGAAGCTATGCTGTAAAGGGTGAAAGCTTCCTCACCGCGAAATCCTATTGCCCGAC
>NZ_JAUBPS010000064.1:28463-31725 GCF_036700865.1 Microcoleus sp. S13C4 | reverse complement strand
TCAGGGAAAGCGACTGGTTGTAATACTCTAGCGCTTTCTGTTTTTCTCCCAATTGTGAGTAGACACGACCGATGCTGGTGAGGTTGAGAGCTTCTTTATAGCGATCCCTTACTGCCCGACTCAGGGAAAGCGACTGGTTGTAATACTCTAGCGCTTTCTGTTTTTCTCCCAATTGTGAGTAGACACGACCGATGCTGCTGAGGTTGAGAGCTTCCACAGCGCGAGAGTCACTTGCCCGTGCCAAAAGAAGCGACTGGCTGTAATACTCTAACGCTTTCTGGTTTTCTCCCAAACCTAAGTAGACCGTGCCCATGCTGTTGAGGGTGTAAGCCTCCACATCGCGCTCCCCTACTGCCCGACTGAGAGGAAGGGACTGGCTGTAATACTCTAGCGCTTTCTGTTGTTCTCCCAAACTTAAGTAGAATGCACCGATTTTCATGAGGAGGACAGCTTCTCCACCGCGAGATCCTACTGCCCGGAGGAGAGAAAGGGACTGGGTATAACACTCTAATGTTTTATGTAATTCTCCCAACTCTGAGTAGACCCTGCCGAGCATATTGAGGACAAATCCTTGCATTTCATTGTCGCCTGCTTGCCGATACAGCTTTAATGCTTCTTCCCACTTGGTGCTCGCACCTCTTAAAGCTTCTTCCGTTCCTTGCTGGGACAGTCGAATTGCCTCTCGGCCTAATAATGCTCCTGCAGCAGCGTCGTTACTGTCAATTCGTGCTGTTTGTGCGACTTTACCAACAGGCACGGCTGCTGCAATTGGCTGACTTAATGAACAGCGAATGTAGCGAGTGAAACCGTCACGCCCCTCAACATCAATTGTATTGTTGTTAACTACACGATAACTTCGGTCGCCGACTAGGGGACTATTGGGTCGATAAGTACCTGGCACAAAGCACCCACCAGGGCCACAAAACGAAATTGAGTAGAGACCTTCCCCTGCAGGAGCAATTGCTAACCCAAAGTCATGGGAGCAATCGCCACTTTTCCAGAAACCAGCAAGTGGATGTGATTGCGAAGGAACAGCCAGTTTCTCTGCGTTGCGATTTAGGTCATGGCGGGAAGTGAGGCGAGTTTGTGTAATAGGTGATGTCTGGGCTGGCGTTGGAGTTTGCATATTTGAGGAGACTGCCAAGCACAGTAGACACGCTGTCCATATAGTTTGTTTCATAATTCGTTGAGTATGGCACGCAGGCAAGCTGTGTGCGACGGGCTAACTAAAGGTGTACTTGTAACCTACCCAACATTGGGCGGTTGTACATCCCCGCATCCAATAAAAGAGAAAAAAAAACAACAATAAATAGCACGTTCTAGACGGGGATATCCTATTTCCCAGCCTAGGACGTGGAAGCGTTGCCACTGCATCAGGATATCCATATTTCTTGAGCCAGAGACTAGAACCGTTAAAATTATCAAATAGTTTTAAGCGCGTGACACACGAGTTTAAGTGTCCTCAGCCGGACGGGCAGGCGACTATTTTTACGATGGCCGATTTTTTAAATTGTGACGAAGAAGAAGACAATGGCGGCCAGTCGTAAAAATCCCGCTGGGAGCTTTAGGCGGGGATAGGGTAATTTCTCACTCACTCCAAAACCTTGTTCTAGTTGGGGATACTCTAATTTTCTGAACTCTCAAGTTTTAAGAGCTAGGTTCTTGTTACCAATTACAGATAGACTCTGGCTTGAGAGGACAAGTCTTGGGTGCGCTCGAATTTCTGCTGAGGTAAAGAGCGGTCAGTTTAGTCAAGGATGCTAGCGGTTTAATGTCCTTGATTTGATTGTTGTTGAGGTTGAGATCGGTCAGGTTAGTTAAAGATGCTAGCGGTTTGATGTCGCTGATTTGATTGTTGTGGAGATCGAGTACAGTCAGGTTAGTCAAGAGACATCTCCCAAAAAGCCTGTTAATGTCAGCCAGGATGCTTACCCCACAAGAATTATGGGAGAAGCCTAAAGATGCTAGCGGTTTGATGTCCTTGATTTTATTGTTGTTAAGGTTGAGCCCAGTCAGGTTAGTCAAGGATGCTAGCGGTTTGATGTCACTGATTTTATTGTTGTTAAGGTTGAGCCTAGTCAGGTTAGTCAAGGATGCTAGCGGTTTGATGTCACTGATTTTATTGTTGTCGAGGGAGAGCGAAGTCAGGTTAGTCAAGGGTTCTAGCGGTTCGATATCCCCGATCTGATTGCTGTTGAGGAAGAGGTAATTCAGTTTAGTCAAGGATGCTAGCGGTTCGATATCCCCGATCTGATTGCTGTCGAGGGCGAGGTCATTCAGTTTAGTCAAGGATGCTAGCGGTTTGATGTCGCTGATTTGATTGTTGTCGAGGGAGAGGTAATTCAGTTTAGTCAAGGATGCTAGCGGTTTGATGTCACGAATTAGATTTTTGTCGAGCCAGAAGTAATTCAGTTTAGTCAAGGATGCTAGCGGTTTGATGTCCTTGATTTGATTGTGAGTGAGGGCGAGGTAATTCAGTTTAGTCAAGGATGCTAGCGGTTTAATGTCCTTGATTTGATTGTGGGTGAGGGCGAGGTAATTCAGTTTAGTCAAGGATGCTAGCGGTTTGATGTCGCTGATTTGATTGTTGTCGAGGGAGAGCCAATCCAGGTGAGTCAAAGATGCTAGCGGTTTAATGTCACGGATTTGATTTTTGTCGAGCTTTAGTTTCGTGAGACTCGAAAGTTGTCGAGCAGCCGCCTCGCACTCAGTAGTTCCCGCTTTCTTCAACAACACCTCAACAGTATGTTTAGTTTCAGGACTCAAAGAAGCCTTTTTATAACACCAATTAGCAAATGTCCGTTCACTATCGCCCCGTTGTTTCTGCACGAGCCATGAGAAAGGTTCATTTCCACTAATTTGCGACTTACCAAATATTCCCAGTAACAGAATGCTGGCCAATCCTATCGAAGTCAATCTCATTAATTGGTGCTGATTCATTAGCATCTCCTAAAATGTGGTAGATGTCAAAAGTAAAGATATCGCCAACACTTTAGCTGACTTTAGCCCGACGTTCTTGAAACCGTGGTACAAACCCTTGGCATTGACAGAAAGTGTTTGGTTCATGGCTTTTATCTTAAATAGCTTATGATGTAAGCTGTTCCAACATGAGCTCAGCATACCCATTTTTCTACTCCAAATTACACCACTCAAGATGTGAAAGAGATTGTTTGGTTTATGGCTTTTATCCTAAATAGCTTATGGTGTAAGCTGTTCCAACATGAGTTCAGCATACCCATTTTTTCCACTACAAATTACACCA
>NZ_JAUBPS010000064.1:0-28363 GCF_036700865.1 Microcoleus sp. S13C4 | reverse complement strand
CTCAAGATTTAAGAGAGATTGTTTGGTTTATGGCTTTTATCCTAAATAGCTTATGGTGTAAGCTGTTCTAACATGAGTTCAGCATACCCATTTTTTCCACTACAAATTACACCACTCAAGATTTAAGAGAGATTGTTTGGTTTATGGCTTTTATCCTAAATAGCTTATGGTGTAAGCTGTTCTAACATGAGCTCACTATACCCATTTCTTCCACTACAAATTACACCACTCAAGATTTGACAGAGAGTGTTTTGTTCATGGCTTTTATCCTAAATAGCTTATGGTGTAAGCTGTTCCAACATGAGCTCAGTATACCCATTTTCTCCACTCCCAATTACACCACTCAAGATTTGACAATCTTTTGCTGTTCCAAAATGAACTCAGTATACCCATTTTCTCCACTCCCAATTACACCACTCAAGATTTGACAGCATTTTATGGAAATGGTTGGTTTAACTTTGGCATCCGTCACTTATGGAAACGGTAATGAATAACAAAGCAAACTTATCAAAGCTGGAGGGGTTGGGTTAGTAGTCAGGATATGAGAGTATCCTGACCTAAATTTTTCGATACGCCCGCCCTGATGAAGCAGTAGCGGTTTCAACCCCTAGGCTGGAAAATATACAAAGCTGACTCTCGTACCAGAAAAACCACAAATCCACCTATGACACTTGGCAAGCTCGAACTCATCATCAAAATCAACGAACTACCGAACAACGTACAGACTAACAAAGACAACTGGAAAACCTTTGAGCTTGACTGTGACGGTCGGATAGTGTCCGTTAGTGTTAAGCCCAAAATATGGAAGAAGCTTGAGGATGCTGCTGCCAACTATCCCATGTGGGTTGCTGCTATCGGTGGCAAGATGGGTGAATCAACCCCTAACGGCTTTGTGCTATCAGACCCAAGTATCCAAGTCTTTGAGAAAAAACCAAAGGAACCCAAACCTGAAGCAGAGCAGTAAGAGGTTCGATCGCCAGTTGCCGGAGTGTGTCTGGCGGCAAGGCGATCGCGCTTTTTGTGGTGCAGTACGGAAAGCCCGATCGACGTGAGGAGGTCAAAATTTAAACTCCTTCGGCGACATCCGGGTGATCGCACTTGCCGACAGCCAACAGAACATCGGCCGCTCTTTTTGGTCAAATAATCTCAGATTTTAGATTCAGATTTTAGATTTTGACAGTGCAGTTGCTGTGCAAACCGCGCAAAAACAGGAATCAACAGGAATCAAAGTGTGTCAAGTTTCAATCCCTGATAGGGGTTTAGGTTTTTTTGCGACGGTTTGCAGTAACGCAGTAAGTAATGAAGGAGTTTCAACCTTGATAGGGGTTTAGGTTGTTTCCAGCACGGCAATCGAGTAAGGATCGCAATGTATATTTGAGGTAGTGTAGAGATTGAACTTCTTCATGAAACCAGAAGCACAAGCTAGACAAATTATAGACCAACTTCTCTCGGATGCAGGTTGGCAAGTTCAAGACAATAAACAAATCAACTTGGGTGCAGGGTTAGGAATTGCAGTGCGGGAATATCCCCTAAAGTCTGGTTTTGCGGATTACCTGCTATTCATTAACCGCAAAGCGGCTGGGGTAATTGAGGCGAAACCTGTAGGTCAAACCCTCAGTGGTGTAGAAATACAATCAGATAAATATTCGTTTAACTTGCCTAAAACTCTCGTCTGTCATCAGAAACCTTTACCCTTCATCTATGAAAGCACTGGTACAGAAACTTATTTTCGAGATTCTCGCGATCCAGATTATCGCTCCAGACGGGTGTTTGCTTTCCACAAACCGGAAACGTTACAGGAATGGTTAAGCGAACCGGACACCCTTAGAGGACGGTTGCAGCATTTACCAGTAATTGAGACAGAGGATTTACGAGATTGCCAAAAAGAAGCTATTTCCGGTTTATTTAATTCGCTTAAGCAAAATCGCCCTAGAGCTTTAATTCAAATGGCAACGGGGGTGGGTAAAACTTATACGGCTGTTAGTTTTATCTATTGGCTGATTAAATTTGCCGGGGCGAAACGGGTTTTGTTTTTGGTGGATAGGAAGAATTTAGGAGAGCAAACCCAGAAGGAATTTCAGCAGTATGTTACTCCTGATGATGGGCGGAAGTTTACTGAACTTTATAACGTGCAGTTGTTAAGTTCTAACACAATTGCTCCGGTGAATAAAGTTTGTATTACTACGATTCAGCGCCTTTATTCGATGTTGAGGGGAGAGGCTGAGTTTGAGACGGAAAATGAGGAAGGCTCGCTATTTGATGGGAACGAGGAAAACCTGCAACCCAAGGATGTTGTTTATAACCCCAAGATTCCCCTTGAAACCTTTGATTTTATTATTACCGATGAATGTCACCGCTCTATTTATAACGTTTGGCGGCAAGTGTTAGAATATTTTGATGCGTTTATTATTGGATTGACGGCAACGCCTTCAAAGCAAACTTTTGGCTTTTTCGATCAGAATTTGGTGATGGAATATCCTCACGAACGGGCGGTAGCTGATGGAGTGAATGTAGGGTATGAAGTTTATCGGATTCGGACTCAGATTACGGAACAAGGTAGCACTATCGATTCGGGGTTTTATATTGATACAAGAAATCGTCAAACTCGTAAACTTAGATGGCTACAGTTGGATGAGGATTTAAGTTATACTAGGAAGGAGTTGGATAAGTCTGTTGTTGCTTTTGACCAAATTCGCACGGTAATTCGCACGTTTAAAGAGCGATTATTTACGGAGATATTCCCTGGTAGAACTGATGTTCCCAAAACTTTGATTTTTGCTAAGGATGATTCCCATGCTGAAGATATTGTGCGAATTATGCGGGAGGAATTTGGCAAAGGCAATCAGTTTTGTAAAAAGATTACTTATCGCACTACAGGAGAAAAAACTGAAGATTTAATCGCCAGTTTTCGCAATTCTTACAATCCTCGCATTGCTGTTACGGTTGATATGATTTCAACGGGAACAGATATTAAACCTCTGGAATGTTTAATTTTTATGCGGGATGTGAAATCGCGGATTTATTTTGAGCAGATGAAAGGACGAGGAACTCGCACGATTAATTCAACGGATTTTCAAGCTGTTACTCCGGATGCTGAAGTTAAAGAACAATTCGTGATTGTGGATGTGGTAGGGGTGTGTGAGTCAGATAAAACGGATTCTCGACCTTTGGAAAGAAAGCGAAGTGTTCCTTTTGATGTGTTACTCCAAAGTGTTGCAACGGATGTCCGAGATGAAGACACGCTAATGTCTTTGGCGGGAAGGTTGGCAAAGTTTGAGAAAAAACTGAATGCGGATGAACACACGGAATTAAAAAGCGTTGCTGGGGGTAAGTCTATTCAACAGATTACTAGAGATTTACTCGATGCTCTCGATCCAGATAGACAAATTGAACAGGCGGTGAAGCTGTTTCAAAACCCAAACCCAACAGAAGCACAACAACAGCAAGCGGCTGAGGTGTTAGTTAACCAAGCTTGTCAACCGTTTGATAACCCTCAATTTCGGAATTTGCTGAAGGAGATTAAGAGTAAAAACGAGCAGATTATTGATACACTCAGTCAGGATGTCGTCTTAGCGGCGGGGTTTGATACCACTGCTAGGGATAAGGCGATGGGGATGGTGCAGAGTTTTCGGGAGTTCGTGGAAGCGAATAAGGATGAGATCACGGCGCTGCAAATCCTGTATAATCAGCCTTACGGTCAGCGACGGTTAACCTACGAGCAGATTAAGCAGTTAGCGAATGCCCTGGAACGTCCGCCCCGCAGCTTGACACCGGAAAAGTTATGGCAAGCTTACAGCCAGTTGGAAGCGGATAAGGTTAGGGGTGCAGGAGTACAAAAGCTGTTGACAGATATCATTTCTCTGGTACGCTTTGCGATGGGGGAAACGGAAACGTTAGAACCTTTCTCGGTGATGCTTGAGGAGAAGTTTCAGCAGTGGTTAATGGGTAAAAAGTTTAGTTCTGAGCAGGTTCGTTGGTTGGAAAAGATTAAGGAGCATATTATTACGAGTGTGCGGATTGATGTAGAGGATTTACAGGAAATGCCCCAAGAAGCGTTTCAGGGGTATCAATTATTTGGAAATGATTTAATGGATATTTTGGATGAGTTGAATGAGGTGTTAGCAGCGTAATGGGTGAGGAATTGTATGAGTTGCCGAAGGGTTGGGTCTGGGCATCGATAGGAGAAATAGCTAACATTGAAACTGGGGCCACTCCTCTCAGGAGTAAAAAAAAATATTATGAGTCAGGGACAATACCTTGGGTAACAAGTAGTGCTTTAAATGATTTGTTTATCAAACAAGCAGATGAAAAAATAACAGAATTAGCTTTAAAAGAGACTAATTGTAAAGTTTTTCCTATCCATACTCTACTTATAGCTATGTATGGGGAGGGTAAAACTAGAGGTAAGGTATCTGAATTATTAATTAATGCAGCTACCAATCAAGCTTGTGCAGCATTAATCTTTGAAGATTATGTCTTGGAGCTTAAACCCTATATAAAATTTTACCTTCAAAAAAATTACGATGATATTAGATGTTTATCTTCTGGTGGAGTACAGCCTAATTTAAATTTAGGAATTATTAAATCTACAAAGATTCCTTTTGCTCCACTACCTGAACAACATCGCATCGTTGCCAAAATTGAGGAACTATTTACCGAACTTGATGCAGGGGTAGAGTTACTTAAAAAGCTAAAAGCCAAATTAAAACGCTATCGTCATGCGGTGTTAAAAGCCGCAGTTGAAGGAAATTTAACTAAAGAATGGCGGAAAGCGAATCAAGGGGAATTAGAACCTGCTTCAATGTTACGCGATCACATCCTCAAGCAGCGACGCGAGAAGTGGGAAGCCGAACAACTGGCCAAAATGAAAGCACAGGGAAAAACCCCCAAGGATGACAGTTGGAAGCTGAAATATAAAGAACCTGTTGCACCCTACACCTCTGATTTACCTGAATTACCTGATGGGTGGTGTTGGGTAAACTTAGAGCAGTTATCTGAAGTCGTGAGAGGTGCTTCACCTAGACCTGCTGGCGATCCTAAATTTTTTGGTGGCAATATACCTTGGATTACAGTAGGTTGTTTAACTGCTGATACTCAACCTTATTTAATGTCTGTATCCGACTTTGTAACAGAAGCCGGAAAAGCAGCAAGTCGTTATATAGAACCAGAAACATTACTTCTAACCAATAGTGGGGCTACTTTAGGAGTTCCCAAAATTACGAAAATTGGCGGATGTATTAATGATGGTTCTGTGGCTTTACTGCACGTTGATTATCCTATCAAACTATATTTGTATTACTTGCTTTTAAGCATTACAAAGCAATTACGTGCAATTAATCAAGGCGCAGCACAGCCTAATTTAAACACAGGTATAGTAAAGGCTATTTTAGTTCCTTTTCCTCCATTAATGGAGCAAAAAGAAATAATTGAAGAACTTGAACGCCTATTTTCTGTAACAAATCAACTCGAAATAACCATAGATGCAAACCTCAAACGTGCTGAAAAACTCCGCCAAAGTATCTTAAAACAAGCCTTTGAAGGCCAACTCGTCCCCCAAGACCCCAACGACGAACCCGCCGAAAAACTGCTAGAATGGATTAAAGCCGAAAAAACCAAAATCGAAGCTGAGAAAAAAACCAAAAATAAATCAAAAACTAAATCTAGCCAACCTCGTAAATCCCCAACTACAGCAATACAATTAGAGTTAAATTTTAATGAGTAACATATCATCTACCATCGTTCAAAAACTTTGGAATTACTGCAACGTCCTAAGAGATGACGGCGTAAGCTATAGCGACTATGTAGAACAGCTTACCTATTTGTTATTTCTAAAAATGGTAGAGGAACAAGCCCAACTTCCCCCAGCATTGGGCAAACCTTCTACAATTCCAAAAGAATACGACTGGCAAACCTTACGGTTAAAAAATGGCGATGCTTTAGAAATTCAATACCGCCATACCCTAGAAAAATTAGGGAAAGAAAAAGGACTTTTAGGGGTAATTTTCCGTAAATCCCAAAACAAAATTCAAGACCCTGCCAAACTTAAACGAGTCATTGATTTAATTAACTCAGAAACATGGATTGGGTTAGATATTGACGTAAAAGGGGAAATTTACGAAGGACTGCTGCAAAAGAACGCCGAAGATACCAAAAACGGCGCGGGGCAGTATTTCACCCCCAGACCGTTAATTAAAGCCCTGGTAGAAGTCATGCGTCCCCAACCAGGACAGCGTATTTGTGACCCTGCTTGCGGTACTGGTGGCTTTTTCCTGATTGCCCATGACTACCTGAACAAACATTACCAACTCGATAAAGGTCAAAAGCAGTTTCTCAGACATCAGACCTTTAAAGGCTACGATGTGGCGGATGGAGTCGTGCGCCTATGTGCTATGAACCTGCATTTACACGGCATTAGTGGCGATGAAAGCCCCGTCGAAGCCAAAGATAGCTTAATGGCAAATTTGGGAGAACGCTTTGAACTGATATTAACTAACCCCCCTTTTGGCAAAAAAAGTAGCATCACAGTTTTCAACGATGATGGTAAAGCTGATAAAGAAAAAATTGCTTATCGTCGGGATGACTTTTGGGCGACGACTTCCAACAAACAATTAAACTTCCTCCAGCACGTCAAAACCCTGTTAAAAATTAAGGGTAAAGCGGCGGTTGTTGTACCTGATAACGTGCTTTTTGAAGGCGGTGCAGGAGAAACCATTCGGAAAAAATTACTTCACGAATGCGACGTACACACCCTCCTGAGATTGCCCACAGGAATTTTCTACGCTCAAGGGGTGAAAGCGAATGTTTTATTTTTCGATCGCCAACCTGCCAGCGCCGAACCTTGGACAAAAAAACTCTGGATTTACGACTTTAGAACCAACCAGCATTTCACCCTTAAAACTAATCCTTTACGTGCCGAGAACCTACAAGACTTTATCCAGTGCTTTAATGCCGAAAATCGCCATAACCGTCAAGAAAGTGAACGATTTAAAGCTTTTAGTTATGAAGAACTAATCCAACGGGATAAAGTCAGCCTGGATATTTTTTGGCTCAAGGATGAAAGTTTAGAAGACTCTGACAACCTTCCCACACCGGATGTTTTGGCTTCAGAAATTGCCGAAGATTTAGCAGCCGCTTTGCAACTCTTCCAAAGTATTAATAGTAACCTAGAACCTGCTGTGGAGTTAGAAACTGAATTATTGGAACAGTAGCTTTAATCAAAAATCGGTAGAGGTTTTGTCCCGAAAATTATAGCGTCTGTTGCAAAAAATCAAACCTTGCCCAGAAAATAATCGCTCGATTTAGGATGCGATCGCGCCCCCGCCCGGAGTTGCCATAAATACACTAAATACACTGCACAGTCGAGCGAACTGTGTAAAAAGTGTATTTAGTCCGCACCCAGTCCCAGATTGTCAGGAGCTGCGGGCGATCAGGGTAAAAGTCAAATAAAGTCAAATAAAGTCAAATAAAGTCAAATAAAGTCAAATAAAGTCAAATAAAGTCAAAATAAATCAACCAACGCAATCCTTACCGACTTACCGGGGATTAGTTAGGCATTGTGCTAAAGTTGCGCTTGCTTAATTGCCGCCCACTGTGTCGATCGGTTCTGGTTCCCATTCCGGCGCAGGCGCAGTAAGTGCATAAATAAACATATTTTTTACATATTACTGTTGCTGATTTATGTTGATTTATACAAACTTTACGTTTTTACCCCCGATCGCCCTTCAGTCCTAGGACGGGAGGGGCAACCAGTGCCAGCACCAAGGGACGATCGGGGGTAAGTTTTGGTTAGTTTTTGTTAGTTTTTATTAATTTTTTATTACTAAATATGAGCAAATATTAATAAATATTAGTTTTGCCCCCCCTTTTTTCCTAGGACGATCGGGCGATCGACTTGACCCGGCTCTGGTTTGACCTGCCTTTATAAACTACAAATCCAGGGTCAGACGATCGAGCCAAACCCGATGCCTCGATTCCAGTTACAAAGGTGTTACCACCTTGGTAACACCCGGTGGAGTCCAATCGGTCATAGTCGTTTTTGAACGACGGACACATCCGCAAATTTAGATTTTAGATTTTGGATTTCCGGCTGGAACCGGAGAACTCTAAGTCGCTGAAACTCTGCAAATTCTGCCACGCCAACAACTGCCACCACATCGGCTGCTGTCAGGTTTCCCACGTCGATCGCCTCGACAAAAACCGCCACAACCGCAGGAGCAATGTGAGCAATCGGCACAGTCGAAGAGCGGGTAAAAATCAAGCTATTTAACACCTATGATGCCCTATTCATAAGGGTGCATTATTTTTGTTTCTACACGTAAAAGTCCGGTTTGTACGGACAAAACCATTGCTTGCTACCGAGAAAGAACAGCCATAACCAGCCTCAACCAGCAAAGGCAGTCCTTGCACAAAAAAACAGCAATTTGACCGACAAATTCAGGCATTTGCAGGATATTTTCGGGTAAATACAGGTAGAGTGCAGCCCCTGCAAATACCTGCAAATACCTGATTTTGTACTGCAAACGCCTGATTTTATACTGCAAATGCCTGACTTTAGCGCACACAAAAATTAGCTAATTTTTTTGGTGGCGGCTTCGATCAAGCCTCACGCCTGGTTCATTCGGCAATCCGCTTGAACCGGCAAGCGCGACTATGCTTTGCTCCGACTGTTGTGGGGTAATGCTTTGAGGCGCAACGAAGTCAGTCAGTTGAACGTAGCAGACTTTGAGCCAGTGACTCGGACTTTGCGGATTCTCGGCAAGGGGCGCGGCACGAGCGTCGGAAATAGTGGACTTGGGGGCTGCTACGGTGCAGGCGATCGCCAATTGGTTGGAAGCTAGGGGCCCGAACCAATCGCATGATGCCCCGCTGTTCTCGGCCCTCGACTTTGCCAACGCGGGGCATCGTTTGACTGGGGACGGCATCCGCAAAATCGTTGTCCGGCACAGCGAAAATGCTGGCATCAAAAAGCAGATGTCGCCTCACCAGATAAGGCACTCAGCTATTACGGCGGCGCTGAATGCAACCGACGGGAATGTGCGAAAAGTTCAGAAACTCAGCAGGCACAGGAAGCTCGACACCTTAATGATTTACGATGACAATCGGGGCCGCGACCAACAAGATGTTACCGAAATTCTGGATGGGATGTTCTGAGCGAGCTGACAGTTGCCCGTCCCTTTACGGGCGATCGACACCCAAAACTTCCCTAACACCGTAGCGCTCGGTTACGAGTAAATATAACAAATAAAACCCTATGTTTCTTCCATTGATGATCGCCTTGTCACAGCCTGTTAATTTGACACAAGCTGAACCTTGCAAACTCTCGGTAATTAATGATAATGAAATTAATAATTGTCCACTCTTAACTGGAATATTCGCCTCAGAGGAATGGACAGTTAAGCTTTCTCGTTGGGAACCCGGAGCTTATGTTTTTAAAGGAATCAATCGAGTTAACGGCAAAAAGATTAACGCTTCAGGATCTGAAGTAAGAGGAACTGTAGATCGACCTCAATATCCATTCAGTGAGGAAAGAACAGAGACTTTGTACCTTGTCACATTCCAAAGGGGAGACCGAAACACAATTCGACTCCAAATTTTTGCAGATACCGTTCCCGTTTACAACCAGTTGCTGCATAAAACATCTTCAAACGACCGATTTTTTCAACGATAGAATGAGTATTTAAACCTGTTTTAGAGAAACGGAACCCCCTAAAGCAACACTGACTTATGCGAGATGAGCCTCGGCACTCAACAGGATTACCGGATGTCGCTTTGCCACTGCTGAATCCGGTATGAAAATTGCAGATTTGTGTGTTTTTGGAGGGCCCTTTTGGAGCCCTTCTCGATCCCCTTTGTACCTGTTTTTGCAAGTGGTGCTGTTGCCGAAGTCGTTATACACTGAACTGCTGAACAGTCGCGGCGACGCGGGCAACCTTGAGTCAATCTTCAGAAGCCGCAAGAAGTCCGACGGCGGCAGGCTGAACCCAATTTCAGTAACTCAAATGGTGAAGGCGGCGGCCATCCGAGTTGGGTTGTCTGATAAAGCATCAGCCCACTGGTTGCGGCATTGTCACGCGAGCCACGCGCTCAACCGTGGGGCCCCGATTCACTTGCTTAGCCAAACATTAGGACACGCTAGCGTCGCGACAACCAGCAAGTATTTACACGCGAAACCCAATGACTCTAGCGGTCTATATCTGACCTAGCAACAAAGGTTTGGGGTTGTCTATCAGAAAATTATTGTATGTGATGTCGATCGCCGATCGCAGCCCCGCCCGGAGGATTGCAATAAATACATTTAATACAGTGTTCGATCGCCTGTATTAAATGTATTTATTGTGGCTCCAGTCCCAGATGGTCAGGAGCTACGGGCGATCGAACTAACGGCCTAGATTGATTCTTCTTTGCTGTTGCTGTTGTAGTTGTAGTTGTAGTTGTTCCGCGTCCGCCAGTTCCCGCGCCCAGAGTGCCAATTGCTGCGCTCTTGTCACTAATAATTCTGTTTCAGCAAGTAATGACTGGGGAGGAGCAACTTCTTCACCCAAGAAATAGCGCCCGGTTTTAGCGATACTTGGCAAAACTTCCGCACATACTCATTTACGGAATTCTTTGGCCACCGACTTGCGACTGGAGAAGATTAGGAAGTACATCCCCGCTTCGGAGACGACTGAAAGCCTTTTGGTGTCTGGGTTGTCACTACACGCCCGTACAGCTTCGTAAGAAAGAGGCATTTTCTCGCTTTTATCGAGTCGTTTTAGCGCTTGGCGCGAATTGCGGATGCCCAAAGCAGTACATAAATCTTTGGCGACGAACCAAGGTTGCCCGTCAATCTCGATGATTCTAATGTTGTGTTCGTAAAATTTCTGAAATTGTAAAATTGTCATCTCTTTTCGAGTGGTGGTCGATCGAGCTAAAAGCCCAATAAAGTCAACAAAAGTCAACAGCAGCAATATGTACAAATATGCTGATTTATGCAAAATTTATGTCTCTATCCCTGGTCGCTTTTTCGCGTCCCCGGAACTGAAAAAGCAAGCAGGGATAGAGGTTAGGGGCGATCGGCTTGGTTAGCTTTCGTTAGCTTTGGCTATGAAAAAATATGAAAAAATATCAGTTTTTATGCGCGACGCAAACCCAAAAGCCAATCGAACTCCGCCAATTCAGACCGAGCTAGAACTTCCACCACATCCGTCGCCACCAATTCGCCAGCGTCGATCGCCCTTTCCAAATCAGTCTGAACCGCACCAGCCACAGCCGGGGACTGGTAGCCAATAGTCTCTCGGATTCTGCGGGCAAAGTCATGGGCAAGTGGCGGCGGGCTTAACAATTCTTGGAATTGCTGCTGTTCGATCGGGGTTAGGTCGGCCCAGATGGCGGCGCGATCGGCGTGGCCGTTTTGACAGACTTCTTTGAGGATGGCGGCTACGTCTTGAGCAACTTCGCGATCGTTGCTGGCGAGGGCGACGCGGATGAATTCTAGGCATTCGTCGTGCGCGGCGGGGTCGAGCTGTACGGGCGCGGGCGATCGGACAGCGACTAAATTATTCGACATCTCCAACCACCTCCGGCTGCTCAAGCTTCTCTAAATCCTCCTTATCCAGGTCGGCGGTGTAGCTTCCGTCAGGCTTCCGGCAGGTGATTCCGTTCCGGTCTCGCAAATCTTCAACCGTTAATTCGATACCCGCATACTGTTCCGCAAATTTCGTTCCGGTGTACCGTACCTGCGTACCCTTGAGCCAGCCAGTATTTAGCAGCAGCCGGAAATTCAGATTTTCATCAGGCTCCAGATCGGCTTTTAGCGCTTCCTTCTGAGTTGCCGAGTTTTTGATTTTCTGCCAAGTAATCTTTGCAGCAGCTTGGTCAATGTTGGCGATGGCTTCTCGAATGTTTTTGATGATTGTCGGTGACGGCAACTCATCTGCGATGGGTGCGACTGTTGGTGGTGTTGGTACAGTTGGTGCTGTTGGTGCTGTTTCCGGCTCCGGCGGCGCGATCGGCGGTGCTGGCGGTACTGTTTCTGGTTCTGTGCTGGCTGTAGTTACTGTAGTCAAAGGTTTTGGCGTACTGTAGTCAACCTCAATCCTTTCTGGCTCTACGTTTGAGACTACTGTAGTCACTGTAGGTGTAGTTGGAGATTGATTTTGTGAATCCAGTAATTGATTGTTTGATTTTCCTGAAGGTGGGGAATCACTGACTACAGTGACTACAGTAGGTGTTAAACCCTTGTGGTGTAAGGATTCCAACTGTAGTTTCTCTTTATCTACAGTCTGACTACAGTTGACTACAGTAGCGTCATTGTCCGCAGCCAGAGTAAACAAAACCGATTTTTTTACTGTGCTCACCTTCCCGTACTTCATTGCCTCAAGTTGCGTAAACCACTCTTTTACTTGCTGCGACTTAATTTTGAGCTTGTGATCGAAACTGTTTTGAGCGTCGCGAGCGCTAACTATTCCTCCCTTCTTCCTTGCTAAAGAAATAATCTTGTCTAGATTGGGGGCAAGCGCTGTGGCATCGCAAATTTCTAGATTTACGCTCAAAGCTTGGCTTGTGGTGTAAGTCACCCACTTGATAGCAGCTTGCACAATCTCAACGGGAATATTTTCCGAAATCTCAACACATCTAAATGCACTATCAATGCAATGTAGGATGGTAGCGACCTTGCCCACTTTCTCAGGAGCCTTACCCAGCATTGCTCGCATCCCCTGTTTGGGATGGTTAACCCGTTCTCGTTCACATTGATTGTTGTACGCAATAAATGCTTTCCGAGCTTCTTTATCTAGCTTGAATTTTTGCGCGGGTAACGGGTCTAGGCGTTTGTACAGGTCTGCCAGCATAGGAGAGATATTCACGTTTGGCGCGTCCTCAAATAGCTCTGTAGCAGCTAATGGTTGCTGTACAAAGTCAAACCGCGCAAACTTGCCGTTATCGTCGTTGCCGTCTTTGAGGAATTGCGCTAATACTTTTGGCTGAATATTTCCAAAGATTGATAGCCCAATTCTACGGGCGTTGACCGTTAACCCTTCAGCCCGTAGCACAGCAGCCCCACCGCCACTCCAATATTCGAGTAAATCTTCCTCGTCTGAGCCCTTCCCGCCTCGGTATTGGTTGGCAGATTTGAATGTTCCGGCAAGTTCATCAGCTACCCATAGCAATGATTGGTCTGGCATCCTTGCCGCTTGCTTTGGTATGGATTCACCTGTTGCAGTTGTTATGTGGTAAATCCGTTGTGCTGGTGGCTTAGGCATCAAGCCTTTATCAGCTTCCGTGTTCTTTTTCCAAAGATTGAATTCTTCCTCATAAGCAATTTTTGCAGCTTCAAAGGATTGTATACCAGCGTCAATTAATTGCTCCATTGGTTCGCTAATTATAGCTACCTTGATCGGAGTTTTCTTTTGTGAGCTTTCCCCTATTGTTGCACCAAAATAATTAGGGCAAACTTTAAAATTAGTTTGGGGATAAAGCATTGTGCTAGTCCCCGGTTTCAACAGTGCCGAAACTTGGGTGAGTAGAGCCAACACATAGCATTCAGGCTTGATATTGAGTGCTTGAGCTAATCTTGTAATTCCCTCTGCTAATCCTTGGGGAAGGATTTCTACCAGGTTTATTCTTACAGATTTTGAAGTAAGTAATTGAGCAAGCTCGGATGCTATAGAATCCTGATTGTTTTGCTGTTCTAATTCGTCTTCTTTTTCCTGATAAATCTTCCAAATTATTGCAGGAGATTGTCGGTAGTTTTCAGAAAGTGCCGCAACTTTAAGAGTTAGCTCAGATTTTTTTAGGTCGGCTTCTATGAGTGCGTCGATATCGCGGCCTAGCTCGGAAAATGGAGGGACTTGAAATTGAGGCGGTCGGACAACTTTTGATGTTGTCTGTGGACTTGGAGGCTGCAAAACTTTCTTCTCTCCAATCGCCCCTTTGATATCATCTGCGGTTATTTTGTGGTGTTCAATCCAATCGGCGATGTCTAAGCCGTGGTCTTTGGGCAGATTTTCCCAAACCTTTGATTCTGGGAAGGGATAGAGCCAGAGAGCGTGAGGAAAGTATTCCTCCACTTTTGCGGCGTGCTGAATTCCTTTTATATCCCGATCGGGAACTATGACAACAACCTCTGCACCATGCAAGTCCTGGGCATCGCTTTGAGCGAACCCGTGACACCCACCGATATTAGTAGTGGCGGCTAATCCAAGCTTCCAGAGCAAGTCAGCGCACGGTTCCCCTTCGACTATGTAAATGGGTTCATTGTTAGCGATCGCCTTTTGAATTTCCTGATATCGGTAAATCGGGATGTTGACAACATTGTCTATCCCCTTCTGCCACCTGGAGCCGTCCCAGTGCTCCTGCCAGATTTTCTTGCTACCCTCACCATCATCAATCCGCACCACGCGGACTAATCGGGAACCATCGCGGGCCGGATATTCCCAGTAACGAGTTTGCTTGGGGCGGATGCTCTTAGTGGTTGGCTCTTTGAAAACGTAGATACCGCAGCGATTGTCCGAGCTTGTGCCGTTAAAGTGCCACAGGTCGGGCTGTTGGGTTTTGACGTGATCGAAGTTCTGATGGCAGAGAACCATCCCGCCGTCCTGACTAATGCGGCAGTCTCCATCTTTAATACGGCCGCACACGGGGCAAGGATTGGACTTGCTGCTGTTGGTGAGTTTTTGTGTCGAGCCAGTGAAATTAGCTACCATGACGCCGCACCCCCGATCGCTGCTTCAAAACCAACAGCAGAGAATCCCCGGTTTGCTTGCGCGGATTTCGTGGATTGGGCGACAAGGCTAACTCCCAAAAATCCCCGGTTATGTCGCGTATTTACAGGGGTTTGTGGTAAAATCAAATCAGCACAAGGCTTTGCAGGATCTTCACCGCTATGGGTAGTGTAAGCATTCAGAATTTGCTCGATCGCACCGCTACAGATAACGCGAAGGCTAGCTCGCAAGCTAGCACCAACCGCCACAGCGCCTATGGAGCGCGTGCGTTGTGATACAAAATGTGTCATTATGTTGTTAATAACCACCACTACTGGTGGCGTGATCTCTAACTTTGTTTCGTAAAAATCTTGCCGGATTTAAAAACAAAGTTAGAGGGTGTATAAATAATACTAAGAAGCGCTGTGCAGGCTAGACCCTCAGCGTTTTTTCATTGTGTGTCTGTGTTTTGGCTTCAGATTTGACGTATCTATCTAGATGGTCTAAATAAATCCACATAGCCTCTTCAAAGAACAGAGAACGTGACACTCCAAAAGGTACAGCAAATTTATCAGCTTCCGCTATCAATTCTGGCGACAGAGCTAATCCCACTCTCAGCTTTCTGGTACTCGGTAGCATAACGGCTTTCTCAACGGTTAATAAATTTATTATACACGTGAAAGCCATAGCGATCGAGGGGTTCAAGGTTTAAAGCAAAAAAACAGCCGATTAATTTTCCGATTTTCAGTGTTTGATTAAGCCATAAGATATCAAAAAGAAGTTGCACTTGTTCAGTGCAAGCCCTCAAACACTTTTGTACAAAGGATTTAGTGAGTTTACGGTTGTTCAGTCACAAAGAACTCTGCTCAAAAACTCTAAAAACTGGATTTAGTGAACTTCCTAGATTTTTAAGCAAATGTGATGACCGATCGACCGCACCGCCAAAACTCCACACAGTCGATCGGCGGAATAGCTGAGACGGGATAGTCGGTTTTGCTGTTGCTGCCGCTCAGTCAGACTCGTCACCTGTCCCCGGAATTTTCCAAGGGTCGATGCCGTTCTCTCTGAGCAGCCGTTCGTAGTGGTCGCGTTCGATTCTGGCTTCATCGTCAACCCAAAACGCTTCTCGGATATCTTGTTCGAGTTCTTGAACTCGCTGGCTCAAAAGCTCGTTTCGTTCAGTCTCGGTGCGAGTAACACCGAAGGCAGCGTCAAAGCGACGTTCGAGAGTTTCAGTCAACAAAGACATGACCAGACTTAACGCTGTCTTGTTTCCTCGTGCCGTTTGCCATAACCAGTAAGCTCCGACAACTTCCAACGGTAAAGCCCGAATTCGACTGCTCCCACGCACTTGCTGTGCATCGGGTTCTATTTCAGAAGTCGCGGGCGTATAACCTTCTCCCAGTAAAGATTTCAGTGCTTTTGATTGCAAAAATTCGCGGGCGTTTCTTTCTGACAAGCCGACACATTCCGCCGCCTGTGTTTGGCTCATCCGGTAACTGCCGTCTGGCAACATGAACCCATCGACTGTAAGGGAACCTATTTGCACTGAAGCCCGAACGGCTCTAACTGATTCGGTCACTAAAATCTTCTCCTTTACTAGACATTTACTAAATAGTTGCTAGACATCAACTAGCACCTTTACTTGCCTTACCCCGCTTAGCCTTCGCTGTGATTGTTTCCACTGCTGTTGGCTCCGGCTCGGTGGGCTGCGGGTCGGGGGAACCAGTTTCGGTTTGCGTCTTAGAAATTCTTTGGGATGCTGGTAGGTCTACAGCATTTTTCGCCACCCATTCTTCAATAAGTGCGGCGGTAACATCCGACATATTCAGCCCATTAAGAAAGCAAGCTGTTTTAAATTTGTCTTTTAATTCGGGTAACAGATAGACCCGAATTGACATCTCTCCTTTTGCCACATTACCCCTTTTGCTGATGGACATATCCACCAGTTTATTTGAGCAACAAGGCATTAAGGCATAAAGCCATCAATTTATTCGAGAACAAGAGCCAAAAAGTATTAGTTGACTAATGCACCGATGCACTGATACACTAACACACATATCGATAGAAATCGTTTTTATCGATAAATATCGTTTCTGAGACAGACTAAACTATGGAACCAGAAAGCCTTGCTGTAATTGACGTTGAAGTCGAGCCAATCGATAATCCTGAGCCAGAAAACGAGGAAACCTGGTACTCTGCGGTGCAAATTCAAGGGTTGCTGCGACTGAGCAAAGCAGGACTCCAACAATCGATTTCCAAGCTTCAGAGCATCTACGGGCTGGATATTGCAACCCTTCGCCGTGGCGCTGCGCGGGCAACCCAATACTCTGAGCTTGCCTTGAAAGCTTGCAAACTACTGAATGCTGGAAAACTCAGCGAACTGCGGAAACTGGTAGAAACCGCACCAACCGCGTCCGCTCCTTCCCAAGGCTCGGCCCTGACAATTGCCGAATATACGCCCGCGCTCGATCGGCGAATTACCGAATTGAACCAAAATGCGACTTCTACTTCGGCATCTCTGAACCAAAACGTGATGCAACTTCTGGCACAAATCGCAACCGAAAACCAAGCAGCTCAACAGCGCGATGCTGACTTGGATAATGCCGAAATCAACGCAGCTCAAAACCGTGGGGCTGCACGAGCTCTCGCAGTGTTTCAAGCTGAACAGAAGGCACAAGCTGAAGTTCTGGCACAACTGCGGGCAATGAAGCTGGGAGGGGCTGAATAATGGCTTTTTACAAAGTAAAAGTGCAGCGGGAATGTAAAACAACTCGAACCTTTAATGTTGTAGGAACCCGCCCGCAGGAAGCTTTACAGGCTGCTGCCCTGCAATTAAGAGAGGAAGGAGTAGCGGATGCTATAGCGATTGCAGTGATTGGGCAAATTAACAGTTTGAGGGAGTGAAAATGGTACGAATTATTAACGGTGTAGTTTTTGACGACGGTAAACCCGGCAAGCGAGTCATCAACACCAACGGCGGAAACTACGTCGAGAACATCAAAGGCGACTACATTGCTGGAACAGTCATCAATCACAAGTCACCAACTCCAGAGCGCAAGGATTTATCGAAAGATGGCGACGCAGTTGACGTTAAGGCTGAGGAGGTTTAATTATTGAAAACCAAGAAAGCAAGCGAAATCGAGGAAGGCGACATAGTTAACTTCTGGCCAGGTTGGGGAACGGCAAACCAAACAGTTTCTAGGGTAGCCGAAGTGACCGACTGTCAAACAAAAGCAGAGCTAATCTTGATTGAAGTAGATGGCGAAACCGATGGCTTGAAGTGGCCACCAAACACAGAGATTCATGTAACCGAATAGGAGGCTTAAGTGATGCTTAACGATGATGACAACTTCGATAAAAACCTGACCAAGATAATGGTTGGGGGTGTGCTTATAGGGGGCGCTCTCGTTTTTGCAGTTGGCTTTGATACAGGCTATCAATCTGGCGCAAAGCGAGTTCCCGAACCGACAATAATTCACGGCAACGTGACTATTAACAACAGCATTAATCTGAATTCAGATGATGCTGGAAGCGTTTCTAAATAGGAGGGATTGAGCAATGACCAAAGTTTTTGAAATTACGCCTGAATCCAATCCAGAAATCTGGGCAATGTTGCAGCCGCCTGTTACCGATGAGCCAGAGCGTCCGTGCATCAACTGCGATAACCTCGGATTCCCGGAGTGCCAATTTATGGCTGTTGGACTGGACTTGGCAACAGCGATCGAACTTTCGGAAAGCTGGCGGCGCGGGGAGTTGTTGCCCGTTATTGGTCACCCGGCGGGCGATCGAGTATCTGACAAGCTCAACCAAATGACAAATCAAAGCCAGCCGATCGCCCTGAGAAAGTAAATCGGCTGGCCGCGTAAATCATCCCCTAGCTTGCGCTGGGGGAATCATCTAAGGAGATTTTACTATGGATTTTGGACGAGACACCAGCAGCGTAGCAATAAGGAACCCAGCAGCCGGACACAGCCCGTATATTGATGAAAAAGCGGGAGATTGGGCTGATACAGAAGCGGACATTCTTTCATACTTGAGCGATGTCACAAAGCTTGAAGCAATGGCCGATAAAGCTGCTAATGCCGAACAGCTTGCCCTAGTTTTGGAGCCGTTTTTGGATAATGCTGAAACCTATCTGGAAGCGCTGGGAAAAATCGCTGATGGACAGGTTACTTGGACGGAAATTCGGAAGAAATTCGGCTCCAAAGTCGGGAATGCCATCGCTAAAATCCGCAAGCTCAATGCGGAATTTGGCTCGGAGATGGAGCAACTAGACGCGAAAGACCGAGCAGCGATGCTGAAGATTGAAACCAAGCGTCAGCACGGGTTAGCCGAGATTGCTTCTGAGCTCACAGGCGACTTACAGGCTGAGCTGTGGCGACACGAGAACAAGATGGAAGCTATCGCAAACAGGGGTGAGGTGGCGTCCAAGCGTCAAACCATCCAAGAATCGCTCCGAGAACGCCGACAGAAGCTGCTCAGTCGCGCAACGGTCGGCTCGGACAAAGGGATTCAGGAAAAAGTGCCAGTGACTATTGGATCTGTCAGCAACAACAGCGCCAGCGTGTCGGCAACTGGTTCGCCTAGAGGATTTGGGGGCTGGTTTGCGAATGTAATGAATTTCAACAACCGTTAAAAGTGAGGGGACTATGCACGAAGGTTTTATCGGGGCAAGTCCCCTCTCTTTTGTGGGGGGACAGCACCAACAACAGCAACAGCAACAGCAACAGCAATATCAAGCTACAGCAGCACCAACAATTGACCAACCGCAACCGGAGGAAACCAATGCCGAACGTCAATACCGGGATGCCGCCAATCTCTGCGAAGTAGTCGCACCCACACTGTTAGGTTCAGCCGTGGTTTTCGCATTCCATATCATGCAAGTCGCAGGCGGTTCAGTAGTTGCAATTGGTATCTACCAGATTTACTTAGCAGCCAAGATTACCGGGCAATCAAAGCATCGCTTACCTACTGCAATTGTTGGCGCTGGAGTGACGCTTGGCATGATTGCTACTCTTGCTGAGCCAGTTACTGAATTGCAGCAAGTAAGCGATGCAGAGCCACGCCTAGAGACAGGTATAAAAGAAATTCAGACGGTAAAAAAACCTGCTTCCAGTAACTTTGATTACTTGCCTTCAATTGCGCTTGTCCTCATCGTTTTTTGCTTAGTCTTCAAAGCCAAAGGAGTCAGCAAGTAATGACACCCTTGACCGAAAAACACGCTCAATTGCTTAAGTCAAACCGCGCTCTGTTGTTGACCTTTGAAAGGCTCCCGGTTGCTAGCAAGCTGTCGGCAGTTGCCCTGGCACTGATACTGGGGGTGTATAGCGGGATAACCGCAATTCAGGGAACCGCAAGCAATCGGGTGCAACTCTGCATCCGCAATAAACAAGCCTTGCAATGCGTTGATAAGGCAGGCAAACCGTACATAATGACCGAGTACCACGCAGAGAAATGGAAGGCTAATCCCAACGTAGTTTTCCACAAGGAAATACCCGCTACCAATCCACATAAAGCATTGTGGATGGCGCTTGCTGGATGTAGTTTTTGGGCTGCGGGTGTTGGGTTTCGGAGCCTGCAAAACTCCGAGCGTCAACTCGCAAATTATGAGATTCTTGCAGAGAAGCGGGACTTGGCAAAAGGTCAACTGAATGCTCGTACCGAACTACTGGAAGATTACCGGGCTATGAGGATTAAGGAAGTGCAAGCCGAGGGTGATGTGGAAGCTACCGCTAACGATTGCGCCGTGATTTTGAAACAGTGCGAGGTTCTGGGCGAAGCCGACATCCGCATCGCTCAAATGGAGGCTGAGGAAGCAGTTTTCGAGGCAGAAACTGCTGGATTACCAGAGGACAAAAAGCAAGAATACATCGCCTTTTTGCGAAACCAAAAGACTCCGTTTCAGTTGACGGGAACGCAAACATTAGACGGCATTAACAACCCTAGCGACAAAGTAGATTCGGGTTCGGCTTCAGCTATTGAATCGGCAACAGTAGCGCGTCTACTTCACCCCTCCGAAACCAAGGCAATTGCCATCCTCAAACAAGTCGCTGGCTCTCGACTATCCCTGCTTTTAATTGCCGGAAGTGGAGGGGGAAAGACGGTCACACAAGCAGCTTTAATCTCGCTGCTTTTAGAGAAATGCCCTGATACTGAATTCTGGGTAATCTCACAGAAAAATGATAGTTATTGTGGGCTGAGAGAGAAGGGCAGAGTCCTACTTTTTGAAATCACCAACCTCAAAGCTACGCTCGACAGAATCCATCACGTTTGGGAAATTTACGACACCAGAAGGAGAAAAAAAGAAAACGAAAGAGCAAGTATGTCGCCCGTGCGATTGCTGCTGGCTGACTGGTTGAGTATCAACTCAGCGTTACAAGAAATGGCTTCTCATCCCGACGTAAAGGCATCAAATTACCTAGTGGAGTTGTGTGATATTGGCTTGAACGGGAGAGATTTTAACGTCGGTTTTTGGGCAGACTTGCAGAGCTTCTATCTGCTGGCTATTGGCATGAAAGCCGATTCCAACATCCGCCAGAACTTTAACCTTATTGGGTTAGGCAACTATTACACCGATGAATTTGGTTTCGTGAATGATTCTTACGGCGTTCTCGCAAACATGATTGCGACTCATTCCATCATTGAAAACAAGGAAGTACGGCAGGCGTTATTAGTCGAATTTAACGAACTCAAACCCATATCCAAACAGCACGAACGACCGATTATGATGTCCACTTTAGAACCCCCTACAGTTTGCCTTCAAGCGGACGTTAGGCACTACCAACAACAGCATCAAATTGTGTCCGACGCGGAAGCTTCCAACGGTCAAGCCGACACCACTGCCAGTTCATCTGGGAAGGATAAAGCGCAACCCGCCCAAGATTTGGGAAACCTCTATAACCCTTACGGGAAGGGAGAGAAAGGCTCGGAAGGCTCGGAAGGCTCGGAAGATTTGGAAGCCTCAGAACGCAGTTTAGAGGACTATTTGGCGGACGTGCTTACGGAAGCTTCCGCACCTGTATTCTCTGACGAATTTCCGTTAAAAGAGCATGAGAAACGGGTGCAACTAGCCAGGTTATTAATCGCCAAAAAGTTAGGCAAACAAAAAACGATTTGGTTGCTCTGGGGTCTAAAGGATGGGGGGAGAAACAATCACCGCTACACAGATGCAAGAACCATGCTTGAGAACTTAATGAAAGGAGAGGGTAACGACGATGCTCAGTAAGTTTATAAGACTCTTCCCGACCCGCATCTTGGATGCAGTTTTCGATGCCATCTTTGCCGAGCTGGTCAAGCGCGGTGACATCGTTCCATCTGACGAAGTAAACAGCTACGACTACAACTGAAGGAAAACAAACAATGCGGACTAATAACTATCACGTAATCCAAGAAAACCCAAGCTCCAAGCCTGCCGTTGTAATCGGTCAAATCGAGTACGCGGGAAGCCCTTATCTCCGTTATGAAATTACTGGCTGGGGAGGGAGCGCAACACCTATCGGGGAAGATGAAAGATTCTGTAAATGTTTAGCAAGTTCAATCAGATACGTTAAAGAACACTGCGAGAAAGGAGGGAATTTGGGATGACGAATACATACCTAATCTCAGTCCGTCCGACATGGGCTGATGCGTTCTTTAACGTCCACAACCCAAAAACAATCGAACTCAGAAAAGGCAATTTCGGCGCATCCCTAAAACCGGGCGATACTATTGCAATTTATGCCACCTTGCCAGTGGGTGAACTGCTAGGAATTGTCCGGGTTCTAAAGCGTGAAATACTGCCTATAACTCGACTGTGGCGGGCATCGGAGCAAGGGCAACTGGCAAGGGTGACGCGCCAACAGTTCGATGCTTACTACTGCAATCAGGAATCAGGTATTGGGGTTTGGGTACAATCAGCCCAACTGTTACCTAAGCCGATCGCACTTTACAAACTTCGCCAGTTCTGGGGTCATCGCTGGCAACCGCCCCAGCAATTACAACAATTGAGTGATGATCGACTGGCCGCACTGAACATCGCCCGCTAAACATCGCCAACATAACCGAGCGCGACGCGCGACTGTGTTAAGTGCGATTTGACTGAAACGAACTAAGAACTAATAGGAGAAAAAAAGATGATAGGAGATAAAAGCTTTTACGATGTCTGTACGAAAATGTGGGGGGCAAACCTAGAAAAAGCACCAGAGGAGTACAAGCAAGAATTGCTAAGCGAATTAACAAGCCTGTACGAAGTAGGTGGCTGTTTTGAGGATGAAGGTTTCATCTCTTCGTCCTGCAATGAGGAAAAATTCACCATCAAGCCGATGAACTGGTTTCGGTCAAGAATTGAGTGTGAAGCTTTAATCGAATTCTGCAAGAGCTAAACCGCTGAACATCGACAACCTAACCAAGCGCTACGTTGTCAGGCATGATTTGACGGTGTGGCGCGACTTGATGGCTGATAACGCTACAGTGGTACTCATGGGGCAAAAGGATGAAACCAATTGCCAATTACCAATTACTAATACCCTTCATTAAAAAAGCCCTCGGCATCACGCTGGGGGCTCTTTGTTTTGGGGTGCGATCGGGCAAGCCAAAAAAACCCGGCATTAACCGGGCTATCTATTCCTAATGTCCGTGGGATGTGTCGTCTCAGGACTTCTCAATGTTCGCAGAATCTATTCAGGCCGTGGCACGGGGCAATGAAATGTATCAGAGTCAGCAGCAATTTTTTTAACTCTGTCTAGTGCTGCTAGACAATCGTCTAGCGCTCGATGTCCGCCACACAGCGGATGCCACCGATAGCCCTCGTGATAGTCGCTCCAGTCTCCTGCCCACTGCGCGTGCCATTCCATGATGCACTCGTAGCGCTTGCTCAAATTGAAACTTTTTAAACCGTGCAGCTTGCGACAATAATCCAAAATTTTGATATCAAAAGCAGCATTGTAGATAAAGACCCGTTTGCCTTCAAGCACCTCTACAATCTGCGGGTAAACTTCGGAAAAAGAGGGCGAATTTGCTACCATCTCGTCACTGATGCCGTGAATGGCGACAACATCAGCAGGGATAGGAATTGAGGGCTTAACCAGGGTATTAAGCAGTGTTGCGCCAACATGACTGACGATCGCAATCTCCACAATCTCAGCATTGTGCAGCCCGGTTGTCTCGGTATCCAGAATTACCCAGTCATCCCTGGTTAATTCGTCACGGGCCCAGCGTATAGCCGCGACTCTATCCTGCTCAATCAGACGTTCCCGGCTGTTGTACCAGTCGTTATATTCGCGCTTGATTCGAGCTTTCTCACGGTTAGCAGCAAGCGTTTCGAGTTGCTTTTCTGTCGGTTTTCTTTTTGGGCGGCAGGATTCTGGGTTATCGGGGTCATAGAGCAAAACGTCGTACTTTTGCGCCCTGATAATTCCGACTGCTTTTAATGGCGATAAACCCAGTTCTGCGAGCTGCTTTTTGGTTTTCAGATTTGGGGGAGGTTCGCCGGGTTTCCCCCACCATTTGTACTCATCCAATTTATCCATCGCCACCCCCTAAAATCTCCTCAATTTTCGAGATAGTATCCTTGGGTAGCTTTACGTCTTTGTCTTGCTTTATATCTTTGACCAGCTTGGTATCTTTGGCTAGCAGAGTTTTAAAGAAGCTTGCAATATCGCCAACCTTGCCGCGCAAGTCGGGGACAGGCGTTCCATTCTGTTCAGCTTCATTCAGTCGTTTTTGCAGGTCGGAGAGTTCAGCTTGGACTTGCTGGCGATCGGCCCGCTCCGTCTCAAGCTGCTGATTAAGTTGCTGGCTGATGATTACCAGTGTTGAGTAATTGTCCTTTTCCTTTGCCAATTCCTCTTTTAGCTCGGAGAGTTGAGCCTCGACTTGCTGGCGATCGGCGCAGGCTTTGTCGCGTTCGGCTTCGAGTACCCTGCAATTACCGCGAACCTCGTTCAATTCTTGCTCTATCCAACCTACATCAGCCTGCAATTCAAGCCTGAGCGATTCATCGTTGCCCTCGCTCAGGCTCTCAATTTTCCCAGCCGTTCCTCAAAGCTGGCTAACTTCTCTGCTAACCTCTCTGCTAGCAACTTGTCTAGCAGGGGGGCGATGGTTGATTCTAAATCCCCACCTGCCGGTGCTGCACTAGCAGGCTTCATCCCCGTCGCTGACTCCAGCAACCCCACAACCCAAGAATTGACGCTTAAGCCATTGGTTTCGGCGGTGGCCTTGATAGCTTCTAGCAAGTCTTCCCGTCCGTCCAGTCTCAAATTGAGCTGGAGCCGTTTAGTCGTAGAGGTTTCGGGCTTATTAGTTTCGCTTGTCATAATTCTGTCTAGTAATAAACTAGCTACAATCTAGCACCTTGTTAGCATTAATGCTAGTATATAAGCTAGACATATATACTAGCATTAATGCTATAACAAATACTAGACACTAATTGCTAGATAAATGCTAGACATACTGCTAGTATATAAATATAGCTGAGGGGGAACGACACAACCCGCCCGCTGCACACACTTCACGCCACACCTAGGACGCCACAATGATTAACGTACTCGCCGCCAAATTCAACCAAGTTGACGCTTCGATCGCCGATACTCAGTCTCAAATCACCGCGCTCCAAACCAAACTGAGCGAGCTTCAAGACTACCGCCAACAGTTGCTTTCAGTCGAGCAAGCTATCCAATCGGCACTGTCTCAAGTCGATACCGCGCTGATTATGCTCACCCATGTTGACCCCACACAAATCGACACTTTCAAAGACGCGCTGACCATCAAATTCACCACCGATGCGATCGGCATTCTGTCCCCAGCCGACACTGCACCGACACAACCGATCGAACCGGAGCCTTTCGCACCAACCGCGCCAGAGTCACAGACAGTGCCAGATGAATCAGTGATTGATGTTCAGTCCACACCAGCCGACATTACACCAGTAGAAACGATCGCACCGACAGCGCCAGAGTCACCCGCTACAGACATCGAAACGCTACTCAACAAAATGTCACTCGCTGACATTCGCAAGCTTGCCAAAGCTAAAGGCGCGGATGCAAGGGGCAACCGGGTCAACATCGCTGCGAGGTTGAAAGTCCTGGTTACAAAAGCTGAGGTGCTAGCCGTTAGCTAGCAGTTGCCCGACCGCTAGCGAACCATCAATCGCTAGCGGTATCTAGACATAAGCTAGACAAATGTACTAGCGCTGACTCATCAGAATTACTAGACACAAATACTAGCTTAATTGCTAGACAATAACTAGACATACTGCTAGTATATATCTAGCAACTAAAAACCACCGCTCCAAGTTTCTCAGGCAAAAAGCGGTGGTTCAGCCCAACAAAGGACATAGCCATGATTTTACTCGAAAGTACAGCCACGACGATCGCCCGCCCCACTTCCCCTGCATTTTTCACCAGGGCAACTCAACCCAAAATCTGGGAAGACGCAACAGCAGCAGCCCAACCAGGAGATGTAATTCGTAAGCCGTTCTGCCCGATCGCCCGCGTGGTCAATAAGGAAATCTTGAAAGATGGTCGGGTTTGCCTAGTCGTGATTTTCCCGAACTGCGACGATCAGCACGTTGAGGAATGGGTTATTGCCACGCCGATCGCCCAAACACCCGCACCCACAGCACCCACACCCACACCCGCAGCCATCGGGACTAACGGCGACGAACCGCCCAACCGTGGCGACAACGGACGCGGCCGGGTTCAGCCGATCGCTAAAACGCACGATCGAACCATATCCCAACTGGCAATTATTCGGGAGGAATTAGCAGCTATTGGCATCAAATTCGGCAAGTTAATAAAGAGCCGCGAAGATGTCAAGGGCTGGAACGTAAGCTGGGATGGCGACAAAGCTGGGCTTTACTGGACGATCGGAAACGGCTGGGAGATTGCCTCGCTCAAGTACGAAGCTGAGCTGACCGGGAACTGGGAAGGCTTCGATCTGATGGAGCACCTAGATTGCAACGGTATCGAGCTTCCCGAATAGTCGATCGCGCTTGTGGGCCTCGCACCCTTCGATCGGGGCCCGCACTTCTACCACCAATCAACACAGGAAAAAACAATGCAATCTATATCACAAAAGGGCTGGGACAATTATCTCGATCAGAAAGCAGCCGAATTCCTCCAAGCTCAGCAGATTATTAAGTCGCACCCCATCCCCGGTGGTGGCGGTCAGGCCCCCGGCTTTCTGGTACTCCGGCGACGTGGCGAACAGTACGCAACCCACTTCTACAATTCACAGGACGGCGGCTTTCATCACGGCCACTACTTCGCCAACCTTGCTCAGGCCGAGATTGACTTCGCCCGCCGCGTGACTGAGTACGCACCCGCCACCAACTAGCCCCCGCGCCCCTTGCCCCATCTCCTAAAAATCGGGATGGGGCCCCTTTATGTCCTAGTGTTCGCGTAAACTATCATTATCAAGACCGCAATCATGAACCAAGCAGACTCTTCCATCATTCGCCTCGAAGCTTCCCTCGATGCCAAAATTGAGAGATATTTCGATACTGTAGACACTGACCCCGACGTGCTCAAACAATTACTTGCCGACAAGCGCTCCGAAAATACCCGCCGCGCCTATGAGCGCGATGTCAACGACTTTCTACAAACGATGACAGGGGTGGCCGCCGTGCCTGATAATGTGTTGGAATTCTTGCACCTAGAAGAGCGTCAAGCCGTGTCGGTGGTTCTCAAGTATAAAGCCAAGCTGATTGACAAGGGGCTGAAGGAGGCGACTGTTAATCGGCGACTGGCGGCGGTCAAAAGTCTGGTGGAAATGGGTCGCAAGCTCGGCGTGTGTCACTATACTTTAGGCGACATCAAGGGAGAGAAAGTCACTTCCTACCGCGACACGACTGGGGTTGACCGACCAACTTTTGAGCGAATTTTGCAGCAATGCGATCTGGCAACTTTGTCTGGTAAGAGAGACTATGCTTTGTTGCGCTTGCTGTGGGGTAATGCTTTGCGGCGAAACGAAATCAGTCAGTTGAACGTTCGAGACTTTGACCCGGCCGGTAAAACTTTGCGGATTTTTGGCAAGGGACGCGGGACGCAAGCTGAGGTGGTGGACTTGGGGTCGGCCACTGTTCAGGCAATTACCGACTGGCTCGACGCTAGGGGTGGCAATTCCTCTCAAGATGCCCCGCTATTTACGGCTCTCGACTTTGCTAATACAGGTCATCGGCTGACGGGCGACGGCTTGAGAAGAATTCTTGTTCGTCACTGTGAAAGTGCTGGCATTAAAAAACAGATGTCCCCTCACCGCATCCGTCACTCGGCAATCACGGCGGCACTGGACGCAACAGACGGGGATGTGCGAAAAGTTCAGAAACTCAGCAGGCACAAGAATCTCAATACCTTGATGGTGTATGACGATAACCGGGGGCGTGACCAGCGAGACGTTACTGAATTGCTTGATGAGATGTTTTAGGCGATCGGCGGTTGCCCGTGTTCTCAGCGGGCGATCGCCTGCACAGTTGCCACAGCTCCCACAATTGCACCATAGCCAATGATGCCCGCTATATCATTTCCACTCGCCTTGCAAGGTAAAAGCAGCCCAATAATAGGGAGATTTCCATTTTTCCTCCTGCATCATTTCGATCTGCGCTGCCCTCAAAGCTGCCGCCGGCGATAACTTTTGTTGCAGCATTTTTTGATAAAACTTTTGCATTAACACAGCAGTTCCTTCATCATCTACACTCCACAAAC
>NZ_JAUBPS010000063.1:0-34105 GCF_036700865.1 Microcoleus sp. S13C4 | reverse complement strand
TTGATAGTTGACCTTCATAAAAAATCCCTTAATTTTCTGACCTGACATTGTAGCACTTATTTGGCAAAATGGTATTAATATATTAGTTGGCCCCAATGGGGGCGGAAAAAGTAATTTTTTAGATATCCTGCTGATAATTTTAAAAAGATTCTTTTTACATAGTTATTCTGTGAATGATATGGGAATTGGAGTGGGGGAGATTCAGCGATTGGCTTCATTTGATCCGGCAGAGAATCATCTAGATAAATTCAGTGCAGATGCTTCTGAATCTCAAATTGAAATAACTTTTAAAGTAGATGCTCAAGATATAAAAAATATAGCAACAATCAATCAATATAAAAAACAAATAAAGTTAGCTCTGGGCCACTACAGAATACTATATTTATCTGGTTCAATAATTGATGAAGTTGAAAATTGGAAACTGGGTGAGTTAGCAGAAAATCAAGAGTTAGTATATTGCATAGTCAACAATGTACTTGAAGAACCCTTTTTGAATTCACGAGAATTAATTTATCTTAAATTTTTGAACTATTATGAACTTTTCTCAATACTTATACAGAAGGCTATTGATTTGGAGTTTTTACCTCTTGATACTCGCTTTAGCCCAAAATATGTATATTTTTCGCCTTACAGAGGAGGAGATACGCTATTTCAAGTCAGCTTAGCGGGTGAGAACTATTATAATTTATTAAGTAATTATTCATCAGCTACGTCTCGAAGTACAACTTCTTTAATAAAGCTAGCATCAATATACTTTGCACAAAAGAGACGGAAGTATGAAACGCTTGCTAAGACTGAAGGATACGAAAAATATTGGGATGCAGATGAAGAAGTTAAGTTAGTAACTAAACATTTAAAGAAATTGGGATATTCATGGAATGTAGAGCTTAAAAATGCAAACAGTAATACTTATGAGATTATTCTGCTAAAAATCCAAGAAAATACAAGATTTTCTTTACATCAGGCGAGTTCGGGAGAAAAAGAAATTCTAAATTTTTTATTGGGAATTTTTGCATTTAATATTAAAAATGGCTTGATAATTGTAGATGAACCTGAAGTTCATTTACACCCTAAATGGCAATCTCTACTCCTTGACTTATTCTTTGATTTAGCTAATTTAACACAGAACCAATTTATTTTTTCAACGCATTCTCCTATATTTATTAATCAGAGAACTATATCGAAGATTGTGAGGGTATATAAATCGAGTGGTAAAAGCACTATAAAAAATTTTCTTACAAGCAATTTTGACGAAACTAAAGACCTTCTCCACATAATTAATAGCCACAACAACGAGAAAATATTTTTTGCAGATAAGGTAATTCTTGTGGAAGGAATTACCGATAGAATTTTTTGGGAGCAATTAATTAATATTTATAAGAAAGCCGAAAACAGTGAAATTATAGAAGTTTTGGAGGTACATGGAAAAATTAATTTGCAAAAATATCGTAATTTTCTAAAAAAAATTGAGTTGGACAATTACATAATTGCAGACCTAGATTATATTTTACAGATTGGTAGTGAAGAACTCAAGAAAATGTTTAGAGTGGATTATTCAAAAATAGATCGAGATGTTATTAATCACAAAAAAAGTATTGATGGTCAAACATTGTTTGAGCAAATTGAAGAGGCTATAAAGAGTAAAAATTTCGACAATCTAACAAACCTTTGTAATTATCTCAAGTCGAGAAAAATGAACTTACCCGATAATAAAACCCCTCAACAATTGCAATTATTTGAAAAATTTATCACAGAAAAAATGGAGGATAAAATTTTTGTTCTTAGTAAAGGAGAAGTAGAAGATTACCTACCGGAAGGATATAGAGATTTAAACAAACTTATTGAATTGATTAAAAATGAAAGGACATTTATAGATTTTATTATTCGTGGAGACTACCTAGAGAAAAGGCGAGAACTAAGTAAAATTATTTGTTCTATCCTCGGAATAAACTTACTATCAGACGAAGAGGTGGTAGGATATCTTAGCCATCGCCCGGTTTCTGACTATCCGTGCGTCCAGGACTATAAATAAACCCGCCCCGGCTATACTAATTGATTTGCGATCGCCCCAACTAACTTATCAATCTCCGCCTTAGTTGTAAAATAGTGAACACAAGCCCGCACACAATCAGGATTAAGAATAGTCCTTACCATAATTCCCTGTTTTTCCAACAAATCGACCAGCTTTTTGTGCGGCATCCCATTAGTTAATCGAAACGAAACCAAACCCGCTTCCGGCGCAGATTTTCGCAAACATTCCACATCGGGAAGTTCCGACAAACGCTGCCAGAGATACTTACTCAAACGGCAGATTTCTGCATACCTTTCCTCGATCGTACCCCATTCATGTTGCAGGGCGATCGCACTCCGCAAACCCGCATACAAAGGATAAGCCGAAGTCGCAATTTCATAGCGCTGCGATCCCGACTTCCAGCCAAGGACTTTAGCATTAGCATCCGTCACAATTCCCCGCCAACCGATAAACACTGGATGCAAATCTGCCAAAGCTTCAGCACTCACATAAAGTCCCCCCAAACCTTCCGGACCACACCACCATTTGTGACCAGTAAAAGCATAAAAGTCAACCCCGGATTCAATCAAATTCAAAGGCAAAACCCCCACTGATTGAGCCGCATCAACTAATACTTTGACTTTTGTTTGATGACATACTTTCACAATCTCAGCCAGAGGCAAAACTTGGCCAGTATTCCACAAAATGTGACTGATAACCAACAAGCGAGTATTTGGCCGCAAATTATCAGCAATCACCGCCACCGGATCACCTTCATTCAAAGTAGCCGCCAACGGACAAATCGAAACCTCAATCTTGAAACGGCGCTGAAGTTCCATTACACTAGCTACAATGCCGGGGTGTTCGCAATCAGAAAGCAGCAAATGGTCGCCTGCTTTCCAGTCAATGCCCCACAGCGCAATATTGCAGCCGACGGTGACATCTTCAGTTAGGGCAATGGTTTCAGGAGGTACGGTCAACTCAGATGCGATCGCACGTCGCGTCAGCATCGCCTCCTGAACCACCCAAGCCCCCACCTCCCCCGAAAACGGCCCCCCAAGCTGCACCCGTTTGTAAGCCTGATAAATAGCGTCTAAAGCAGGCTCAGGCAGCGGCCCTTGTCCGCCGTAGTTAAAATAAGCTTTATTGGCCAAAGCAGGGAATTGTTGCCGATGATTGTCCTTTGTCATTTTTCTTTTTGAATTATTGATAGCGTTAATATTGAATAACTGATGGTGTGAATTTTATACCTTTTGCCTGATACTGTATGCCTTGCGAATACTAAATGTTAATAACTGACAAACTGCTACTTTCCTATCAACGATGCCATCTCCGAGCTTTTTTAGATACCTGCGGAGACTGGAAACAACTAGACCCCCCCAGCGACTTTCTGCTGAAACTGATGCGCGACAGCGCCGCATACCAGCAGCAAGCTTTGGAACACGAGACTTACCAACAACCATATTATCCTAGAGGGGATTGGGAAGCCGGCGCGGCCGCTACATTGAGTTTAATGCAGCAAGGGGTCGATCGCATTTATCGAGGAGTTCTGATCCAGGGCGAATTCGGCCAAACCAACGGCGCAACAACTTCTCTGGTAGGAATTGACAGTCAATATTTCCCAGAATTTGGCGAAATCCCCGAAACTCCCGTTCATCTTTCATCCTCCAACCTTCACTCTTCAAACATTACCCTGATCAGCCGCCCCCATTTATTAATCAAACAGCCGGGACAATCAAAATTTGGCAAGTGGAGTTATATTACTGCGGATATTTGGCTTAGCAAGCGACCAAAACAAGAGTATCAAATTATCGCAGCTTTTCACGCCCAAGTTTTAGCTTCTGTACAGGAAACAATGCCCGATACTGCGTGGCTGATGCTGCGAAAAAAAGGGTGGTGGCAGGTGAATCTCGACCAGCGAACTCCTCAGATGTTCGAGATTTTAGACAACTGTATTCAAATGATAGAAAACCGGGATAAACCAGAGGTTTTCATTTCCCGGCAAAAGTGCAATCTTTGCGGTTGGTATACTATCTGTCACGCCGAAGCCGAATCTATTAAACATCTTTCCTTATTGCCGGGAGTTACTGCCAGCCGCTATGCTAGGCTAAAAACTCTCGAAATTACTGATGTTGAAGCTCTAGCTAATGCTAGTTCCGAACTGCTGGCTGAGTATCCAGAATTCCCGGACAGAGTTGCTTTTGATGTGGTGCAGCAAGCTCAATCGCACTTGCTAAATCAACCGCTGTTGCGGGAAGAAGGAAGAAGGAAGAAGGAAGAAGGAAGTTCGGCAACGGATTCTGTAACGGATGTAACGGATGTCAGGAAGAAGGAAGAAGGAAGAGGGAAGAAGGAAGAAGGAAGGCACGACACGGATACAGGGATTAACGATCGAGAAGAAGGTAGAAGTGAAAATTCCGAAGAACTTAACTCATCGGAAATAGTACCAGATATTGTAGACAATATCTTGAATGGCATCGCAGTTGAGGAAGTAAAAATTAGAGAAAATAAACCTGCCACATCTTCTATACCTGCGCCCATTCTCCGCAAGAAACCAATTCCCTATTCCCAATCTGTCTTTTTGCCGATCGCCCCAATCGAACTCTACTTTGACATTGAAGCAGAACCCGAGTTAAACTTGGATTACCTCCACGGAGTCTTAGTTGTTGACAGGTACAACAATACGGAAAAATTTCACGGCTTTTTAGCAGAATCAGCAGCAGAGGAAGGTGCAATTTGGGAGCAATTTTTAGAATTAATGTGGGCTTATCCTATTGCTCCGATTTTCCATTTTTGCGACTACGAAGTCAAGACTTTTAAGCGACTGGCTAAACTTTACAATACTCCAGCTTATTTGTGGAAACCCGTGCTGAAACGGTTTGTAGATATTCACAAACAAGTGACGCAAAAGGCGATTATGCCCGTGGAAAGTTACGCACTCAAACCCATTGCCCGCTGGCTGGGTTTTGACTGGCGAGATGCTAAGGCTAATGGTGCTCAGTGCGTCTGCTGGTACGACGATTGGCTCAAAACTGGCGATCGATCGCTCTTGGAGGCGATCGTCCGGTACAATGAGGACGACTGTCGTGCTACTTATGTGGTTAAAGATTGGTTGACCAATTTTTTGCTGAATCACGAGCCGTGATTTTTAAATGTAATGAACCGCGAAGACGCGAAGGGCGCGAAGGAAGAAAGGGAAGAGGAAGATAGGTAATAATGTATTTATTGGTAAAATGCGGAAGCTAGCAAAAGCAACTATATTTATTGTCTGTTTTTTGATGGCAGCAACTGTTGCTATTTGGGTAAACCAGTCAGCCAAATCTTTCGCTGTTACGAAAATAGATTTTATCGGCAGAGCAATATTTCCTACAGGTTCTCCGTTTCAGGGTACGGAAATTGGCGGGCTTTCGAGCATTACTTATGATGCCGAAAAACAAGTTTATTATGCCATTTCTGATGACCGCAGCAGCAAGGCTCCGGCGCGCTTCTATACTCTCAAAATTAACTTGCAATCTGGTAAACTGCAAAAAGAGCAAATTACTTTTACGGGTGTCACTACTTTATTAGATGAAAACGGCAAAGGTTTTCCTGAATTAAGTTTAGATCCTGAAGGGATAGCTTTTACTGGCAATAGCGTGTTTGTTTCTTCTGAGGGAGATGTCGATCGCCAAATAAATCCTTTTATCAAAGAGTTCTCCCTCGATGGTAAACTCCTGAAAACGCTGGCAATTCCTGAACTATTTTTGCCGGATGACAAAGGCAGTAAAGGCATCCGCAACAATCTCGCTTTTGAAAGTTTAACTTTAACGCCCGATCGCAAATACCTATTCACCGCCACCGAAAACGCCTTGGTTCAAGATGGCGCCGTAGCTTCCCTCGAAACCGGGAGCCCGTGCCGGATTTTGCGCTACGATGCGGTGAGCGGTAATCCAGAAGCATCGTTTCTCTACATCACCGAACCGCTACCCGCTGGCGCGAATCCTGTGGGAAAATTAACTAGCAACGGTTTAGTGGATTTGGTGGCGATCGACGATAACCGCTTGCTGAGTTTAGAGCGTGCTTTCTCCCTGGAAACCGGCACAACTATCAGAATTTTTGAGATTTCTCTGGAAAAGGGCGATCGTATTGAAGCGCTCGAAAGTCTCCAAAGCCGTCTCAGCGAGGTTTCTCCCGCTCAAAAACGCCTGCTGCTGGATTTGGAAACCCTAAAAATTCCCCTAGACAACATTGAGGGGTTGACATTTGGCCCCGCCCTGGCGGATGCTAGCAGAGGTCTGATTTTGGTGAGCGACAACAACTTCAGTCCCCTGCAAGAGACTCAAATTTTGGGCTTCCAAATAAAAGTTCAAAAAACCTCTTGACAAAAGGTGAAGTTATAGGCATAATAGAAATTGTGCCTGAAAAAACGGCAAAACGAGGGACAGTAGTTCAATTGGTTAGAGCACCGCCCTGTCACGGCGGAAGTTGCGGGTTCGAGCCCCGTCTGTCCCGTTCAAAATAGAAAATGTTCAGATTGCTGAAAAAAGCTATCGCAATTTCTTATTGATTATAGATCAATAGGTAGTTGAACATTTCACTACTCAATAAATGAATAGAGATACGGAAGTCTCTCGATATCATCTCAAATCAGGTGAAATTTGGAGACTTTCCGTATGTCATCCGCTTACAGAAACAGCCTTGGACGCATCAAAACCAAAGCAACGGGTTTTTTTTTGCCGTTGAGGCGGGCTGTAACGAATTATTCTCGCCAAAAAACCAGGTTTCTGAGTACCCGGGAGTCCACGACTAAGAAAGATTTGCGGAAACTTGATGTTATATTTTAGTTGTTGGTATATGGATTACCTAATTTTTAGCTACATAACGGGTTGATTAGGAGAAGGCTTACCAATACCCATTTATAGCAATCATTTGCGTAAACGATATTAGAGGAGTAAGGAACATGGGTGACTCAGCCTTCGACGGGTTAGACGAAAAGAGTTTTTTTGACCGGGTACAAGCCCTCTTTGTTGAACAAGCACCGGACTTATCCCAGTCCCTCAACATTGCGATTATCGGCAAGGTAAGTTCGGGCAAAAGTTCACTCATTAATGCTTTACTGAAACTCAGCCGAAGAAAAGCTTTAGAAATTGCTAAGGTAGGAGCAGTTTCTGGTGTTACTAAAGATTTAACAATTCTAAAACTGGATGAAAAGGTTTATTTAATTGACTCACCAGGTCTTGACGATGTGCGTGCCGAGAATAGTGAAGTCACCAAGAATTTTTTGAGGCATATTGATGTTGGCATATTTGTAGTAACAGGTTCATCAGATGCTTCACAAAAGAAAAGCCTAGATGACTTGAGGCAGCATTGTGATTTAATATTTGTCGTTCTTAACAAAATTGATGAGTGGGATGATCTCGATCCAACGGTGGTAGATGATGTAGTCAATCAGTGGAAAAACGATTTAAAGGTAGACAAGATTTATCCAACTTGTACGAAGGGTTACGATCCTAAAAGCCGTAATCCCAAGATGGATATTAGAGGAGTTTTTCCGCTACGCTGTGATATTGAGGAATTTCTTGAAAAAAAGGGAAAAGACCTGCTGCTAGCAAGACACATGGCTGAAAAGCAGTCTTATGCAGTCAAAATAATTGCGGTAGCTTTGATAGCAGTGGCAGGTGCAGCATTTATTCCGGGTAGCGCAGTATTTATTACCGCAACACAGGCAGTTGCCATAGGGTCTTTGTATTACTTATACGCTGGTAAAGTTTTGTCTTCTCAAGCTGCGCTCGCTATCCTGCCAACATTTTTCGCTGAAACAGGGGGTTCCAGCCTCTTTTTGTTTGTTAAATCATTTCTTCCACCTACAGGTGTTTTTGATGTGGCGGCGGCTGGGGTCGCAGTTGTTATCACTCTTGCACTATTGGCAACCGTTAATTATATCCTTTCTAGTGGTGCTAAGCTTGAGCAAGAAGAGCTTCTACGTTCAAAATTTAGAAGCTACCATAAACAAGCTAAAGATGTGTTGAAGGATTTAGCATTAACTGAAATACGCGATCTGCCTGGATGGATAGTGCTTGTTAGCAAATTTTTGGGTGGTCTCTAGTTTCCGCCTAATCCAGCGAGAAGTTGTGGCACCCACTCCACCCCCATCAACGACTCCTAATATTCCTTGCCCTTTCCTAGAACTCTCCTCACAAGTTCCGCAAACTCTTTGCCTATAATTAAATTTAAAGATCGACTCCCAGCAGCGCTCAAAGGTGTGGAATAATAAACGGTCGGGCTATCTGATATGTCAAAACCAGGACGATGGGCACGAGAATAGGAATAGCAACTAGCAATCCCCATTTGCCAAACCTAAGTTTTTGACCGTCCGATTTTAACAGGAAAATCACAGCGGCAATTCCCATAAGTATCCAGAGACCACCGAAGCCCATGAAGACTGTATAGCCTGCATCTTGCATTTTTTTTGACCTTTAATAGTAGTCCATCTTTAATGTTAGTTGCAGTCTGTTTCTGCTGACATTTTCTGATCGAGCGATCGCAGTTATTAAATATGACTCATTTTGAGTTGGGTTGGCAGCGGCCCTGACTTTCGCACTCGATCCTCTGAGTTCGATCGCTCATAATAGTTGCTAAATCCGGCCTTCCCGTCAGCATCAGCCGCCAGTCCGCCCAAATTCCGTACAGCCAATTGGCGATCGCCCCGAGCACTGGTAACTTAGTAACTGCATAAATCCATCCCATCCCTAAAATCTCGTAGGTGCGGCGAAAAACCTCCACATTTTTAACTGTCGTACCGTCGGGTAATATCGCGTGAATCCGCCCCATCGCCGTTTCGTAGTCGATTCCGCCGTGGGCCTCCGGGTTGTAGCCATCATCCGCGATATCCACAAACGACACTAAACCTCGCCCCGCGTCGCGTTTTTTCAAGAAATTAACCTCCCGCACGCACAGAGGACATTCACCGTCGTACAGCAACTCAATCTGCCAAGCAGGCGCAGCAGAGTCGGGTGAGGGCGCAACAGATTCGGAAAACTCGGTTTTAGCAGCAGACATAGGGAAATATATTTTAATTTCGTCGATCGCACACAAACATTTTACAAGCATCAATAGTTATCAGGTGCGCCTTGGGTACTCCTAAAACAGTTATTTGTGGTGTGAAAAATAGTCCCAAAGGTGAATCTAGTCTTGGCCGCCCCCAAGCTATTATCATCAAGATGCCTTCTCCTGCGTTGCCGGAGACTCTCGCCTGATCGCTTGTTAGCTCCGCGATCCCAAGGAAAGCCCTCGAAGAGGATCGCCTATTATCAAGCAATTCGAGGCAAAGCACCTGCCAAGCACAACTGTTAATTCGGCAACAAAATATAATAAAATTTAAAGTCTTAAACATCAGCTATTCCCCCAACCAGCAAATCGCCCAATCTAAAAGCACAAATCTACATGAATGTCAGAGTCCGTCTAGCCCCCAGTCCCACCGGAAACCTACACATCGGTACCGCCAGAACCGCCGTATTTAACTGGCTGTTTGCCCGCAACCAAGGCGGAAAATTCATCCTGCGGGTAGAAGACACAGACGTAGAACGTTCTAAAAGCGAATACACCGATAACATCCTCGAAGGACTCACCTGGCTGGGTATGAACTGGGACGAAGGTCCGAGTTTTCAGTCGCAGCGTCTGGAAATATACCGCCGAGCAGTCCAAACCCTTCTAGACAATGGACTCGCCTACCGCTGCTACACCACGTCGGAAGAACTCGACGAAATGCGGGAAGCACAAAAAGCCAACAAACAAGCCCCCCGCTACGACAACCGGCACCGCAACTTGACAAGCAAAGAGCGCGCAGCTTTTGAAGGCGAAGGGCGACAAGCTGTGATTCGGTTTATCATCGACGACGATCGCACAATTTCTTGGAACGACATGGTGCGCGAGACCGTAACCTGGAAAGGTAGCGACCTCGGCGGCGATATGGTGATTGCCCGTGCATCCAGCGGCGGCGTCATCGGCCAACCACTCTACAACCTCGCCGTAGTTGTCGATGACATCGACATGGGCATCACCCACGTCATCCGCGGCGAAGATCACATCGGCAATACTCCGAAACAAATATTGCTCTACGAAGCTTTGGGCGCGACAATCCCAGAATTTGCCCACACGCCGCTGATTTTAAACTCCCAAGGACAAAAGCTTTCTAAACGCGACGGCGTAACCTCGATTTCTGACTTCAAAGATATGGGCTACCTGCCCGAAGCTTTAGTTAATTACATGACTTTGCTCGGTTGGACTCCGCCGGATTCAACGCAGGAAATATTTACACTGTCGGAAGCAGCAGAATTATTTACATTCTATCGAGTCAACAAAGCCGGTGCAAAATTTGATTGGGATAAACTCAATTGGCTGAACAGTCAATATCTGCACAAAATGCCAGTGCCGCAATTGACAGATTTGCTGATACCTTATTGGTGGCAGAAAGGCGGTTACGAGTTTGACTTGGAGGCAGACCGCCCCTGGCTCGAACAAATAGCTGCTTTAATCGGCCCGAGTCTCGTTCGCTTAACCGATGCTGTGGATATGTGTAAGGTATTCTTCTCCACCACCGTGGAACACGAAGAAGAAGCACTCGCACAATTGCAGCAAACAGGGGCGGCACAGGCTTTACAAGCAGTTTTAGAAGCTATGGAAAGTCATTCATCCCTGACATCAGCGGAAGCTCAGAAAATCACTAAAAAGCTCAGTAAAGAGAAAAATCTTAACAAAGGGCTAATTATGCGATCGCTCAGAGCCGCTCTGACAGGTGCAATGCACGGCCCCGACCTGATAGAATCTTGGGTAATCCTTCACCAACGAGGAACGGCTAAAACCCGTTTGCTTGATGCCATTAGCAACTTGAATTTGCCGGCTGTTGGTGTCGCGGACGAAACTTCTACCCCAGAACAACCAAAGGCAGAAACAGTCGCTGAAACTTCTGCTATAGAACAGTCAGCAGCGGAGGTTTCAAAAGTCGAAACACCGACTATTGAAACAATCGAAACCCCGGTTGTTGAACCATCAGCAGCAGAGGTTTCAGAAGTCGAAAAACTTGCGCTCGAAACAGTCGAAACGCCGACTGTCGAACCAGCAGTGGAAGTTACAGCAGTCGAAATACCGACTTCAGAAACAGGCGAAGTGTCGGCTCTTGAACCAACCGACGGGGAGGTTGCAGCAGTCGAAATACCGGCTCTTGAAACAGTCGCAGCAGCAGTTGAAATACCTGCCGCCAACCAGCAAACAACTATTGCGAGTGGAGAAATGACTTCATCAAACGAACCAGAAACAACCGTTATCATCACCGAAATTCCTGCCGGAAATGAAGCAGACAGTTCCAGCGATACCACAAAAGTCATAATTACCGACGAAACACCAAGTCAGACCCAGCAGATCAAAGAACAAATTATCGCAATTTTGTCCGAGTTTCCCGCTTACATCGGCAGCTTTTACGAACAGTACAAAAGTCCCCTGACTGTTGTCGGTGTAATTTTAGCCTCGATTATCTCTTTGAAAGTGCTTTTGGGCATAGTAGACGAACTCAACGACATCCCCCTGCTAGCACCCACATTCGAGCTAATTGGTATCGGATACGCGGTATGGTTTGTCTACCGCTATTTGCTGCGATCGTCCAACCGGCAACAATTAGGTCAAGAAATTCAAGCATTGAAAGAACAAGTTTTCGGCAAAAAGTCCTAAACTTTTGCTGGTAATTTGTTGAATTTGTGCCCGACACTGATAACTTTAAATAAGTTGTTAGTGTCGGGTTTTTAAATGACTAATGACTGTTGACTAATGACTGTTGACGGTCATTCGTGACAAGTTAAGACTTTGCTACATTTGTCAATCAGTAATAATACTCAAAATAGTGCTGTTTGAAGAGTGGAAAATTCGCGATTTGGGGTCAGCGGGCATCAATATGGCGCTCCGCACGCTCGCACGAGCGCCCAAGTTTCCGTTTTTCACCCCATATTTGAAGGAAATTTGAGCATAATTGCTGATTGACAAATGCTTCCCTAGTTTAACTTGTCAGCAATGGAACTAATCCAGTTATTTCGCCATGTTTTTCGCTTCAGAAGAACTAATTGCACTGATTGTTTCGATTGCGATCGAGAGCTTATTTGTCGCCATCTGCGCTCAAGTTAGAAAAAAAGACTGGCGAAAGCTAGCAATAATTACTGGTGCTGCCACATCGATCACTCATCCTATAGCGTGGAAGCTGTTTATCGAACTATCACCGTATTTAAGTTTCCCGATGCGTTCCCTATCGATCGAAACTGGTGTCGCGCTTGTTGAGAGTTTAATGTACCGATGGGCAATTGGTTATTCATGGCGATGGAACATCGGCTTATCTTTCGGTGCTAATCTCGCTTCCTATAGCTGCGGACTTCTGTTTTATTATTGGCAGGGGTAATAGCAATAATAATGGAATTTCTAACCAAGCATGAATAGCTGCTGCGATGCCGTAGAAAGCACGAGTAAGTGCAAACGAATGCTGAAAAGCTACTAAAAAATAAACCGATATTCCAGCCAACAACCAGTAGAATTTTTTAGATGGAAGCCAGAATAAGAATGTTTCCGCATCCTCTTTCGTCCACCGCGAAAATAAGCCGATGACCGCTGCATAGTGCATACACTGGAGAAAGGTGGCAGCCGAGAACAATGGATAAGCAATTGATAAATGTTGCCATGATGGTGCAACAAAAGCATTTAAATAATGGGTGTTTGTTTCAAGGGGAAATTTTATTATACCTAAACTTTTTAAACTAATAATTCCTATTGGTATTCCTCCAAACACGAGTCCGCAGATTAATAACGTGCGAAGTAGTTTAGTACGTTGTCGTTCTAGAATAAATGCTACTGGTGTTAAATTGTGAACGAGCGCCAGTATAACTAAGGTAGCAATCGGGTCTTTGATAATCCCAATACCGCATAAACAGCTAACAGCTAAACCAAGTATCCCCAATTGCCAATTCTGTCGATAAACGTGGTGAGTAGCGACTAAAATTAATCCTAGTCCGGCAAATAATTCCAACAAAGGAGCTAACTGAATGCTAATTAGCCCAAAGATAGCACAACAGCGTAATAAAGCAATTGATAGGACTAATTGCAGCAAACGCCACTCAATTGTTTTATTTAAATTCTGATAAAAACGGCTATCGATATAGCGTAATTCAATAGCAATGTGAGCAATGCCGAACGTGAATAGTGTGGTGGCATAAGTAGTAAAGGGAAAAGCAATTGCACTCAATGCACTAACTAAAATAATTAGTCCGCTCCCCATAATTGTAGTCATTTGCGGCTTACCATCTACTTTTTTCTTATTCTGGAAATAATTATCCATCCTAGTATTGCTATTCCGATTACCGGAAAAACGAGCCAGTTGAGGGCTAGTTGCCTGTCTTGCTTAACTAGAGATAGCTGTAAACCGTCCAAATTAAGCGATTTGACTTGAAAATTATCTTCTACCTTTTGGTATATTGCAGGTAGCTCGCTTGGTGGCTGAATAGTTGGAGTACCTTTAATCAGCGCATTTTGGAGATTAATATTTTCAAGTATCGTTACTTGGCTACTATTTTCTAAGTCTTTGGGCTGGACTTTATTTTTAGCAATTGCTGAGATTGTTGCAATGGGTCTATAACCATAGACTGGGACGCATTCTCCTGGTTGAATTAATATATAAGGGCTGGGGGGTGCATTAGGATTTACTGAACTAATTTGTAAGAATAGCCAATAGTCTGGATACTTTTCTTGGTTAGTAATTTTCACGCAGTAACTAAAATCGCGCGTATAACCTGGGCTTGGTGGTAAATCGGCTAGAATCGTCAAACCCTGAAAGTATGGCATATTTACAACTATCATCAGCCACTCCACAGTTAAGTTTAATGATTGGCGGGCTTTATGCTGAATCTAATCGGCGGATGATTTGCTTACTAACTTTTGTTGGTAAGGCTTTGTAGTCCTGGGTTTGGGATTTCTGACTTATGCGATAAAGACTGTTTCAGCAAGCCCTACTAATCCATTATACACGCAATTTTTCAATCGCTTCCTCTTTAAGTTTCGCCTCAACTTCGATCCACGGTGCGTTGCGATAAGCGCTTGGCATCACGGTAATTACCGCTCTTCCATCAATCTTATGAGAGAATAATACAGAAAAGTGTCGCAAACCGTTGGCTGGCTTATGTTTGGGGCAAGAGAACCTGCATCGGGAAAAAATGGGAATCCTAATCTGTGTACAACGACTTCGGCAAAAGCACTACGCGGGTTTTGTCAGCCTTGCCGTAAATCAAGAGCTGGCCACTCTCACCGCATTGCTGACAAGTTAAACTAGGGAAGCATTTGTCAATCAGCAATTATGCTCAAATTTTCTTCAAATATGGGGTGAAAAACGGAAACTTGGGCGCTCGTGCGAGCGTGCGGAGCGCCATATTGATGCCCGCTGACCCCAAATCGCGAATTTTCCACTCTTCAAACAGCACTATTTTGAGTATTATTACTGATTGACAAATGTAGCAAAGTCTTAACTTGTCACGAATGGTTGACGGTTGACGGTTGACGGTTGACGGTTGACGGTTGACGGTTGACGGTTGACGGTTGACGGTTGACGGTTGACTAATAACTAAACCCCAGCCGCAGTAAAAGCAGCCCAATAATAAGGATTGGCAAAAGGATAGGGTTTGCGGTTGCGAATTTGCTGCAAAGAAGCCTCCGCAATCAGGCGAGAACTTTGAGAAAGCCGATCGAACATTTGCGAAATTTGAGGTTGAAAATCCGCCAGCAACACCTCCAACTCCTCGCTAGTCAAATCCCGCAGCCACCTTTGAGCGTCCCCCAGCGCGATCGCCACATCTCCCACCTGCAACGCAGAAAACCGTCCCAGATTTTCATAAAACTTGCTCGTCAGCAGTAGCGTAGAAACATCGTTCACCTTCCAAAGACTGCTCACCACACTAGACGTGCCAGCATACAACAAACCCGCCGACAAACCCACAAAATCTCCTCCAGCACCGTTAACTCCGCCAGCGGCAATTTCGCAACCCGATAAAGTAACTAAAAAATATTGCCGAAAATCCAGATTAAAAATTTCCTCCAAACTCAGAGAATCATTCCTCAAAAACACGGCGGATTTCAGCGGCCAAGCCAAATTAAGCAAACTCAAACAAGCAAAATGAGCGCATTTTTTCTGCTGCAACTGCCCTATTTGCTGGGGCAAATTCCCATTATTAGCAGACATTGCTTGGGAAAAAGCCCCTTTAATTGCCGGCTTATGGCGCACAACTTCTGTACTGGCAAAATACTGGGAAATATTGCCGATTTCAATGTTGCTGTAGAACGCATCTCTGGTGAAAGTTGGAATTGCCAAAAGGTGCTGCAAACCTGGTCTGTACCGACCAATAGCCGCTCCGTGTGCACTTTGTCTCAACAGCAATAGCTGACAGCTAGGAGCATAGCGAATTCCTCCAGGAAATCGATCGATCAAATAAGCAGCAGGCGCTGCAACGTCGCCAAAAGACGAACTTTGAGAAAAATCCGAAAGGCTGTAGGTTTCCACATCAAAACCGCTGCGATCGCTCCACCCAGACCTAAAAATTCCCCCACCGTCCTCAAACCCGTCTCTCCCCGCCAAAGGCAAAGCGTGGAGTGGCAAAGCGTGCAAAAATCGGTGTGGCACAAAAATCAGCCGATCGCAATTATCGGGAATCAGCGCCACCACTTGATCGATTTCCAGCATCGTAGCCAAGCGTTTGAGGCGAGTCGGGAGATGATTGATCCAGCGACCTTTTTGTTCAGAATAAGCGGTGAGGTACTCCTGGCCCCAACTTTCGGCAGCCAAAGCATTTTCCGGGGAACACAGGTGAACGGCGGGATATTGTGCACTCTTTACCACCACAAAAGCAACCAGCAACTCCCCCAAACTCGCCCACACCACAGCAGCGCAATTGTCATCAGGCAACAATTGGCGAATTTGCTCGAAAGCGATCGGTTCAACTTTGTGAGCTAGGCTGAAGAAAGGGTCGTTTGCCTGCACCTCCCGCGCAATCAACCTATCAAACTGCTTCCACAATTGATTTAAGTGCATGAAGTCCGTGTTCGGCAGCAGAGAACCGCTGTTCAAATCTTGGCTATCGCCCTCAGAAATCAAGGTCGTGTTCGGCTCAGGTTCTCCCTGTTCTTGGTGCCGCTGTTCCCCCGCTATTTCCAGTTGCAGCGACTCCAACTCGCTTCGCACCGCTGCAGGAATTTCGGCTTTCGGAGTCAAGTGGCATTTAACCAGCAGTTCTACCAAATTCCGATTTTTGTGGCGTTCGGCGTATTCCAGAGCCTTAGCGTAATATTCAGGTTGGCTAGCGCCGAGTTCCAGGCAAACTTGCACTAGGCATTTATAGAGCCCAGCCCAGGTGCGGGTTAATTTGACTTTTGCGGTACTCGTCTGATCGCCAAAATCGACTGTATCAACCCCAACTTCGCAACGCAAGAATTCAACAGTATCGACCGCAGCAGTAAAAACCCCGTAGGCGCGAAGCAAGTCGCCTCGAACTCGGTAAGCTTGACCCAAATAAAATAAAATTTCAGCCCAGCGGTGGGGATAGGTTTCGCGAGTGTAGACTTGGCAGGCGCTGTGATAGCAGGCGATCGCACTTTCCATGTGGGACAAGTTTTCCGCCTCGGTCAGTTGCGAATAAGCCCTGCCGAGATAAATTTGCAGCATGGCCCAGCGGTTGGGATATGCCTGCCTGGTGTAGACTTCGCCCGCATTTTGATAGCAGGCGATCGCGCTTTTTAGGTTGCGGTTTTTTTCCCCTTTCACGTGTTCGCAGAAAGCGCGGCCGAGGTAAGCACACAGCATTGCCCAGCGTTCGGGAGTTTTTTGGCGGTTGCAAAACAGCAAAGCATTTTGATAGCAGACGATCGCCATTTCCATATTTTCGGCTTTTTCCCCTTTCACCCGCCGACTGTAGATCCTACCGAGGTAAGTTTGGATCGAAGCCCAAGCTTCGGGAAATTTGATGCGGGTGTAGACTTGTAAAGCATTTTGATAGCAGGCGATCGCCATTTCCAAATTTTCCACCGGATCGCCTTTGATGCGATCGACAAACACCCGACCCAAATTCCTTTGAGTCGTCGCCCACTGCTGCGGAAAAGCTTCCCGAGTCCGCACCTGCAAAGCTCTCTGATAGCACGTAACCGCGTATTCGAGATTTTCAGCTCGGTTGCCCCGCAGCAACTCGCAGTAAGCATTTGCCAAATTATTTTGAGTTGTAGCCCAACGCCGGGGAAACACCTTGCGGTTGTAGACTTGCAAAGCATTCTGGTAGCAAGCGACTGCCAGTTCCAAATTTTCAGCTCGGTTGCCCCGCAGCCGCCGGCTGTAAGCACGGCCGAGATTGTTTTGAGTGCTCGCCCACTCTTCCCCGAAAGTTTCGCGGGTGCGAACTCGCAGCGCGTTTTGATAGCAGGCGATCGCCTGTTCTAGATTGTCTGCCGGATCTCCCCTGAGACGCTCGCTGTAAGCGTTGCCCAGATTGTTTTGTAGCGTCGCCCACTGTTCCGGGTACTGTTCGGGCGTGCGTACTTGTAGGGCATTTTCAAAGCAAGCGATCGCCTGTTCGATATTTTGAGCCTTATCACCTTTGGGACGATCGCTATAAGCGTTGCCCAGATTGTTTTGCATCACCGCCCATTCTTGGGGAAACTCTTGGCGGGTAAACACCTTAGCAACTGTTTCGTAACCGGCAATTTCAATTTCCAAGTTATTAGCCTTGCTGCCGAGGGGAAACCGCCCAATTTTGTTGCTGAGATTGCCGATCAGGGCTGCAATCCGCCTTCTCTCGGATTCTTTGGCAGCAGAAAACACCAAATTTGCCCAGCAGCGCAGCAGTTGTGCAAAATTCTGGTCGAGTTTATCTAAATTGTTTCTCAGCAGCGAGTACAGGTGCTGCGAATCAGCGCTGCGCGTCACTGCCTGCAATACTTCTGCTAAAAAAGCCAGATATGCTGCCCCGGTTGCGGGCAATTTATAATTGCCCTTTGCAGATTCTAAGGGTGCGATCGCCCTTTGGAAAAATTTTGCAGCTTTCAGCAAACTTTCTCGCGTCAGTGCCGGTTCTTCCAAATAAAGCGTTTGCACAAACCCAAAGTCGATCGACTTTGGGTTCGTCCTCAAAATCAAATCTATTCCTGAGTCCCCAGGATTTTCCAGCAGCGCTTGGAGCATATTAACATCAGTTTTGCGACGCTGTTCGTCCATCGTGCATTCCGCCAAACTATTAACCATAGGAGCGCTGATTCCGTGCAACCAAGTGAACTACCCACCCCTAAATCGTAGTACCGAATATAGTAGGGGCTTCTGTACTCATAGGCGAGTGCCTTAGCTTATACTTTCCTCCCAGCTTTGGTCTTACCTCGCATCCTACTAAAGCCGAAACGGCTGAACCTTCCGCCTTTAGTATTTTGATACCTTCTGCTTTCATCTTTATCGCTGCGTTCCCCTCCCGATCGCGATCTGTAGCACAGTGAGGACAAGTCCCTTCCCTCATATCTAATGGCATCTCGGTCATTGGATAGAAACAATTAGAACAGAGTTTAGAACTGGAAACCCCTCTATCAATCTCGACTAAGTTCCCGCCTTTGCGTTCCAACTTGTAGGCTAAGAAGTGGGTAAAACTTCCCAAAACCTCATCTAATATTGCTTTCGCCAAATTTGAATTGCGAATCCTGTTCCCGAAATGAAAGTTTTCTACTATGACCGCGAGGCGATCGCTGACTAACTTATAACTAAGTTTATGTAGAAAATCTTGCCGTGAATTCCTAAATCGTTCGCATACATTGGCAACAGCTTTTCTAGATTTGTATTCAGAATTACTTCTTTTCTGCTGGTTCCTTAACTTTGGCTGCTTGCGCTTCAAGTTCTTCTCGTGCTTTGCCTTGTCATATTTAGATACTTTTTCGCCCTCGGTGACAATAGCAAAGTATTTCACTCCTAAATCAATGGCATAAATCGTACCTTCTTTTGTTGTCGGGTTCTCACCCTCAATTTCTGTCAGTATAGATGCCAGATATTTCCCTGAATAATTGTTACTAATAATTCCACTCTTAATTTGACCCTCAATGAATCCCTGTTTTTTTGGTGTGGTTATTCCTATATTGCGGAAAATTTTAACATGGCAATCTACTTGGGTGAACTTTTGAGCATACGAAAATGACTGTTTCTTACCCTGAAATTTTAACTTAGGAAACCCCGCAAGTTTATCAAAAAACTTTTTGTGAACCGTGGTTAAGTGGATCGTAGTAGCGGGCAAAACTTGGCTATAACCCTCGCCTAACCCTGCACTTCCATCGGATTTTTTGATAGCAGCTAAAACTGTTTTGAACGCGGAGAAGCCAAGTCTTTTACCACTTTTTTTATAAACTTCAGTTGATTTATTGTGACCATAATTAGACCACCAACGCGCACACCCAAAAGTTGAAGCTACTTGTATTTTTTGATTTTGGGTAGGATACAAACGAACTGAGATAGCCTTGGGTAGCAATCAACCTCACCTCCTTGGTTCTTATATTCTCTCACAACATACAGTTGACGAGCAAAGTATTACGAAAAAATTTGCTGCCGAGGATTACATCTTTTCTCTGTTGAAAGCTGTCCCAAAAATTGCTTGAGGATGCAATCGTCGTCACCCGCCCTTCCCACTATAACGGTACTCCGTTTAATGGGAAGGGCGCTAGTTAAACCAGGATTCACAAGTCCCAACAGACACGCCGATAGCGAAACTAGCACCTGCAAGGGCTAATAGTATAATTTTGCGCGTTGATCTTTATTGACACTCCCGGTTAAAAGCGCCGTCAGTCTTTCGGGTCGGGTTTCACAGACAGTTCTAAACTTGACAAACCCGCCCTGACAGACTTGCAGCGGGGCGGGTTTACTTTTACCCCGATCGGACTTAGGCTAAGAAACCGGGTTTCAGGGAAACTATTGGGTTTGGTAACGAGAAATCTCGAAAGAAACCCGGTTTCTGAGGAAGAGTGTGTCCTGGACTAAGCGAGTTATCTAGGATATTGCGACAGCTTCAGCGCTACAGCTAACAAAAAGCTAGTCAGTAGATTTTACTGTACCGCTTGAGAACGCAAGGCTGATTCTACTGCCTGCAGAGCTCGATCGACTTCAGCGGAGGTGACAATCAGCGGCGGGACAAATCTCAGCACTTTCGGCCCAGCAGGAACCAACAACACTCCGGCGGCGATGGCAGATTTGACGATATCGCCCGATGTCAGTTCGATGTCAGGTTGCAATTCCATCCCAACAATCAAACCCCAGCCGCGCACTTCGGCAATTAAATGCGGATATGTGGCCGCCAACTTGTTGAGGCCTGCTTTCAACTGTTCCCCGCGCTGCTGCACGTTTTCTAGAAGGTTTTCCCGTTCTAAAGTTTGGCACACACACAAAGCTACAGCGCAAGCAAAAGGATTGCCGCCGAAAGTGCTGGCGTGACTTCCCGGTTCAAATACATCGCAGAAAGATTTGCACAGCATAGCGCCGATCGGGATACCGCCACCCAACCCTTTCGCAGACGTAAAGATATCCGGTTCAATGCCGAGGTTTTCGTAGCCCCAGTATTTGCCGCTGCGTCCCATCCCGACTTGCACTTCGTCGAGAATCAGCAAAATGCCTTTTTCGTCGCAAATTTCCCGAATTCGCTGGAAGTAGGCGATATCTCCGGGGCGAACTCCGCCTTCGCCTTGCAGCGCTTCCAGCATAATTGCAGCTACTTGGCGTTCGTCTTTGTCGAGTTCCTCGATCGCACTTTCGATCGCACTAATATCGTTGTAGGGCACATAGTGAAATCCGGGAACCAAAGGGCTAAAACCCTTCTGATATTTAGGCTGTCCCGTGGCCGTAATTGTCGCCAAAGTCCGCCCGTGGAAACTCGCAACGGCGGTAATGATTGTCGGATTCGAGATATTTAATTTTTCGTGGGCGTACTTGCGGGCGAGTTTAATTGCCGCTTCATTAGCTTCTGCGCCGGAGTTGCAAAAGAAGGCTCTGTCCGCGCAAGAATGGTCTACAAGCCACTTCGCCAGCTCGCCCTGTACGGGGATGTAATAAAGATTAGAAACGTGGTGTAGGGTCTGAATTTGCTGAGTTACCGCTGCAATCATTGCCGGGTGGGCGTGTCCCAGAGTGCAGGTAGCAATACCTGCGACAAAATCGAGATATTCGCGGCCCTCGGTATCCCAAACGCGGCAGCCCAGGCCCCGTTCTAGGGCGATCGCAAAACGCCCGTAAGTTGTCATTACATAGCTGTCGAAGCTCTCAGAACTGAAGGGACTGGCTTCGGCTTGCACGCTTGGTTCTTTTAGTAAGGTTTCTGGACTCACGAATCGCTCCTTAACACATAATATGCAGACCTCGATTGTACGGTAAAAATCCAGGTTAGCGGTGCAGGCTGTTAGTTTTGTCATAAAATCATAACAGTAACAACAATTAATCCCTCACAAATCTACTGATGAGTTATTACATTTCTCCTAACTTTCTCGATAAAGTTGCGGTGCACGTCACTAAGAACTTTTTAAATTTGCCCGGGGTAAGAGTTCCCCTAATTTTGGGAATTCACGGCCGTAAAGGAGAAGGCAAAACTTTTCAAACCGAACTGGTTTTTCGGCGGATGGGCTTTGAACCGGTGATGATATCTGGTGGGGAATTAGAAAGCCCGGATGCAGGAGATCCGGCGCGTTTAATTCGCTTGCGCTACCGGGAAGCTGCGGAGCAAATTCGCGTGCGCGGCGAGATGTGCGCCATCTTTATTAACGATTTGGATGCTGGTGCTGGCAGGTTCGATACTACTACTCAATATACTGTCAATACTCAGATGGTCAATGCGACTCTGATGAATATTGCTGATAATCCAACTAACGTGCAGTTACCGGGAAGTTATGACAGCACGCCGCTGCACCGAGTGCCGATTATTGTCACGGGAAATGATTTCTCTACGCTTTACGCGCCGCTGATTCGCGACGGGCGGATGGAAAAGTTTTATTGGGAACCCAGCCGGGATGATAAAATTGGCATTGTTGGGGGAATTTTTGAGTCCGACAAATTGTCAAAAACCGATATTGTGGCGTTAGTCGATAATTTTGCCGATCAGGCGATCGACTTTTTTAGCGCTTTGCGATCGCGCATTTATGACGAACAAATCCGTGAATTCATTCACAAAGTAGGAATCGAGCGAGTTTCCAAACGTTTGGTAAACACTTTGGAAGCAGCGCCCGATTTCCATAACCCGAATTTCACCCTCGCTCATTTATTAGAAATGGGCAGTTTGATGGTGGGCCAACAAAAGCGGATTAAGGAAATGCGCTTAGTAGATGAATACAACCAATCGCGGCTTTTTAACGTTCAAGGAACCCCCAATCCTCCTGCTGCTGCGCCCACGCAAAGTCAATTAAACGACCCCTCCTCGAAATATTATAAGGCTTACGAGGAGCCCAGTTCTGAAGGTGGTAACGGTCATGGGGCGCGGCTGAGTTCCGAGGTATTGGAACAAGTAAAGCAGTTGTTAGCAAGAGGCTGCAAAATTGGCATGGAATATGCAGATAATCGCCGATTTAAAACTGGTTCTTGGCAGAGTTGCGCGACGATTAAAACTGAACAAGAAAAAGATGTGGTTGCATCTTTAGAAACTTGTTTGGCGGAACACGGCGGCGAATATGTGCGGCTGATTGGTATCGATCCAAAAGTCAAGCGACGGGTAGTTGAAACAATTATTCAGCGGCCGCAGGGTTAAAGCTAAAGTAGTTAAAGTTATAAAGGACACAACACTGTTGTGTCCCTACAGGCAATATCTTCTTACTCTCGTCATAGACTACTAGACAGACAGAGATGATGCAAACCAGCGGCGAATTAATTCTACTTGGAAACGGTAGCCCTCATTAACTTCCTCAATCAATTCGCGTTGCAGAAGTAAATTGAGAGCATCGGATTTATCGCGAAAGTGTTGCAAAATAGTTAATCGGCTGACTATTGCCCCTTCTCCTTGTGCTGCCAAAAACTGCAAAATCGCTAATCCTGCTGCATCTGCTTGATTGCTTTGAATATCGGCAAAAAAGAAACTGCCAACACTTAAAGCATCTGGTATTGCTGCTTCTACATCGGCTAAAGTTGCCAGTCGGCGGATAGATGGATCTTGCTCGTTTTTTAGTGCGATAATTTCAGCGCAGAGGAGTTGTATTAGGAAAGGGTGACAGCGGGTGAGTTGCAAGACTCGCTCAACCGCATTGGCTTCGTAACGCAGGGTAAAATCATGAACGGGTTGCTCAATTAATTGACGCGCTTCTGGTTGTTTGAGATAGCTGATATGAACGACTTGAACATTGATTAAATAGCTAGCCCAACGCTGAAATTCTTCTATTGTATGGGAACCAGCTAGCAGCACTTTGAAGCGGGGACGATGTTGAATCAGGTGACGCAACATTCCCAGAACATCCTCCTCATCAAAGCGTCCTTTTGTGATGGCATTATCTAGCGCCTCGAATTCATCGAATGCAAGCAGGGCAATATTTTGTTGTAGCGCTTCTTCTACTTTGCCCAGCCATTCATCAAAGCGGGTGAAAGGGTCATCTTGCAGTGTTTCGCGCTTAAGAGATGGGAGAGTTAACGCACTTTGGCGCTTGGCTGAGTCTGCCATACTCCTAGCGATATTGTAGAGAAACCCAGCAGAATCACTTGCTGATGAAACTGGGCCTTGCAAGTCTACAAACATGGGAATGATAGTGCTGGGTAGCAAGCGTCCCAGGTTGTTGAGCAGGGATGTTTTGCCCATGCGCCGCTGACCGTATAGTAGCAAGGGAGGGCGGCGGCGGTCTAGAAGTAATTGCTCGATGCGCGTACTGATGTAAGTTCCACTTAAGTCAACGGGTTTGACAAAGATTTCCTGGTGTTCTGTCAGGGGTACTCCGATGATATAAGGGTTGTCGATTTCTTGGCGAAGTTCAACTGCTTCTGCTAGTTCCTGCACATAATCAGTGATAATTTCATTCCAAAGAAAAGCTATATACTGAAAGGACACGGCATATTTATCGTTGCTACGGGTCAATTCTCGAATTAAACCATTTAATCTTTCTGCTACAGCACTGAGGGCTAAACGCTGGTTGTAAGCACTATTTTGGTTGAGGGCTGCTTCTACGTCCTCGCTGATGTGACTAAAGCTAATCAGGAGCCAACTAACTGGACTATTCAGTTCTCCAAGGGCTAGATTGCGGTAGGCCTTACCGATAGCAGCTACATCTTCACAACGTTCTAATTCCCGTGCATCAAGTTCAATTTGTACCTCTTGTGCAGCCCAACGCTGACGACTGGTACTTAAATAGTTGAGTGCGGCTTTGCCCTCTTCTGGATTCCGCCTCATTACTAAGAGAACGTGCTCGTCTAAACCTTGCAGGGGAAGGCGCTGCCACTCATCCCAAAAAGCCGAATGCCAAGGTAAGAAGCTGGGTTTAGTAGCTGTGCGTCGTTTGTCTAGTTGGTAAAGCAGAATATTCCATCCCGTGAGGAAAGGATACAGTACCACTGGCAGCCATAAGTTGATAGTACCTACTCCCACGCCCGAGGCCACGCCCGAGGCCACGCCCCACCCCCCGCCCGACGCCACGCCCCACCCCACGCCCCACCCCACGCCCGACGCCACGCCCAACGCCACGCCCGACGCCAAGCCCCACCCCACGCCCGACGCCACGCCCGACGCCACGCCCGACGCCACGTCCGACGCCTCCTTCAACGCCAGCAGGATGATCGTCAACAGGATGTTCGCCATCAGCGCCCAGGCCGACGCCCCGGCCCCCCCCACGGCAGCCGCCACGGCCGCCACGGCCGCCGCCACACTCAACGCCACGCCCGACGCGTTGAGCAAGGCGTTGCTCAACGCCACACTCAACGCCACGCCCGACGCCACACCCGACACCACGCTCAACGCCACGCTCAACGCCACGCTCAACGCCACGCTCAACGCCACGCCCGAGGCCACACCCGACGCCACGCCCCACACAATCTTTTCTACTGGCACACCTAGTAGCCAAAGCACTAAGGCAACAAAAATTGAATTAGCTAGGACAGGCAAAACCAGAAATGCTTGTATTAGTAGCTTCCACAAAGCTGGGTTTTGCCATCTTAAACCTCTTTTGCTGTTAGATTGGGTGTCTAAAGCAGGGTCAATACGCTTGAGATGATTTTGCCAAGCCGAGGGATGAAAGAAAAGCCAGAACAGCAGTTGCAGGCTACCCAGAATTAGGTTGCGATGCTGTTCTGGTGAATTGGTGTAGGCGTTGGGCGGCACATTTTGCGAGGTCATCCGATTTTAGATTTTAGATTTTAGATTTTAGATTGAACCCACAGATAAATGCGAGGGCTGGCGATAAAATTGCTTTACGTACTTAATTTTGAGTAGTTTCATAAATATAACGATCGCTAGACAAATTGCTCAAATAAATGAGTGAAGGGCTGCATCTGTTGTAACCCTTCTTCATGCCAATCATCCCCGATTTCCCCATCTTCCAGACTAAATAATCGTTCTCGACAAAGGATTTGCAGCAGCAGAGGCCAGCATTTACTTTGAGTCAAGATCCACTCGACATCCTCAGCAGGAAAAGGCATGGGCGAACTGGCTGCTATCAACTCCCGTGCTTCAGCTTCAGTCAAAGCACCCAGAGTTGTGGTATATCCAAAGATATTGAAAAAAGGTGAACTATGTCCCGTGCTAGTCGCTAAGTCGATCGGCGATTCAGGAGTTGCCAAGACAAAGCCTAAATTCCCATTGGTTTGGTTTGTTGCCAAAGAGCGCAAACTCTCCCAAAACCCATCATCTAATTCGGGACAGCGCTGCAACCCTGCCCCAATTTCATCTAATAGGATGACTGTAGGCTGACGTAAATTACTGCTAACCACATCCATAAATCTATCTAAGTCGCAAGGGCTGGGAACTGACATTTTTAGGGATTCTAAAATGTAGCGCAGCAGCCCTTCCCGATTTTGCCGTCGCGCATCTTGAAAATCTACGAAAATCCAACGATAGTTTTCTGGAGAGGGCAACCAGTCCGATTTTTGACCGGGGCGCAACTGTTCTGTTGGGGTGGTGGTAATATTTTTCAAGTAGTGCAGCAAAGAAGTCTTGCCACTGCGCCTCTTGCCGATAATGGCAGCATTTTGCAGGGGACGGCGTTTCAGTAAGTCGAATAGGCGTTTTAGTTCCTTCTGTCGCCCGAAAAAGTAGCGCGGATGGGTGATGGGAGTGCCTGTTACAAACGAGGAAGTTTCGCTATCTTCTGCATTTTGCAGTTGATTTTTAGGAGCAAAATCACAGTCACCCTCCTCCAGTTTTAGCTGAAGCGCCCTAAAAACAAGTTCAATAGAGCTTTTTTGGACTCCTTCACCGCGCACTATTTTCCTGACTGTATCAGAACCTAACGTTTCATCATTAAGCTCAAGTTGAATTTTTTTAACTATCTTACTGACGGCATTTTTTTGACTGCTGATACCTAACCGATGTATCTCAGCCTGAAGTTTCTGCTGTCCTGTGGGTGTCAGTATCACACCGCGAGCGCGCGGCAGCCTCCGTGAATTCATAAGTTGGCGAAGTTTAACGTTCGGGTGACGATATCCCCGAACTTAAGGAAGATAGTAATAGTTTATATGAACTTAAGCCAGTAAACCAAGTTTGCTCGGATCTCAGCCTCCCAAACTGAAAAGCTAGCTGGAACTGAGATGGCAAAGTTAATTACTCAAAATCTACAAAGTTCCTGCCTATCGTCTTCAGAATCGTCCCAAAGCTGTTTCAGTAGGTGGAAGATAGACGTTGTAGAGTTTAAAGAAATGAAATGCTTCTTAATAAGTCCAATACCAACCAACCATTCCCTTCAGATGATTACCCAGAAATGAAGCGAGATGTCATTCAAGAACGTTTGCGTCAAGCTAAATTCATTTTTAACGTGACTCTTGGGTTAACAATAGTAAGTGCCTCCATCAGTATTTTAGGCATCGGACTGTTGTTTTCTGGGAAAGTCACAGAAGGATCAGTTGCCACCGCTGGCGGATTAACATCAAACATTGTCAGCGTTAGGTTACTCAAGTTTACAAAAGAAACGAACGACAGACTCGATCGCTTAGCCAAAGAATTCAAAGACGACGATTAAATAAAAATAGTTAAAGTAGGGTGCGCCTTCCGCGCCTGACAAATTACCAATTCAACTAATGCGCGCTTTGCAAGTCAAAGTAGGGTGCGCCTTCCGCACCTGACAAATTCAACTAATACGCACCTGGCAAATTCAAGTTAAATTATGCAAAAATTTATCAAAAGTTGCGCGATCGGGCATAGCAACTTGAGCACCCACTTTAGTTGTGCACAGAGCGCCCGCTGCTGCGCCCCACCGCACCGCCTCTGACAAGGACAGACCGGCATCTAATGCGGAGGCCAACCCGCCGTTAAAAGCATCGCCAGCAGCTACAGTGTCGATCGCCTCCACAGCAAAAGCCGGTACAAAAAAGGTTTCATCCGCCGTAACAGCAACAGCCCCGCGATCGCCCAATTTGACAATAACATTCTTGACCCCACGCTCCTGCAAGTGTTTGGCAGCTACAATCGCTGTTTCGGTGTCGTTCACCCGAACACCGGCTAACTGGCTCGCTTCCACTTCATTCGGCGTGATAATGTCAATTAGCGGATAAAGTTCCAGTGGCAAATCTGCCATAGCCGGTGCTGGATCGAGAATAACTCGCACCCCCGCTTGATGAGCAATTTTCGCAGCTTGTTGGACAAATTCCTGGGGAATTTCTAACTGTAAAAGCAAGGATGTAGCTGACGGTAACAGTTTTTTGAGACGTTCTATATCTGCTTCACCGACATTATTGTTGGCGCCCGGAATCACAATAATATTATTTTGACCTGTCTCGTCTACCGCGATAATTGCCACTCCTGAATGAGTGTTTTGGTCTATTAATACATTGTCTGTACTTAAACCATAAGATTGTAAATTTGTCAATAATTCCTCAGCAAATTTATCGTTGCCGACGCGACCGATCATGTGGGTGGAAGTGCCGAGACGGGCGGCGGCGACGGCTTGATTTGCTCCTTTGCCACCGCCGGCTGTGAAAAAATTGCTACCGATGATAGTTTCCCCTGGTTGCGGCAACCGGGGAGTTTTTGCTGCTAGGTCGATGTTGATACTGCCGAATACGATGATGGTCATAATTTAAATTGGGAATTGGGCATGGGGAATTGGGCATGGGGCATGGGGCATGGGGCATTGTAGAATTGGGAATTGGTAATGGGTAGCAACTCGCAAATAACCCATAACGAATAAATATCTCCCATAATTATCGTGGAACAGGCAGGATGCCTGTTCAAAATCTGCTTTTTAGGAGAAGTCTAATAACAGCCAACAGTCAACAGCCAACAACCAACCGCCATCAAACGTGCTAGAACAGTTATGGTCTTCACAGGTCAATTCAATGGCTGCAATTACTCTCGATCGCAATCCCTGTGTCCTGCTAGTTGAAACAGACGAAGTTCTCGCCGGACACTTGAGTCTCGACTTAAAATCCTCCGGTTACGAACCCGTAGTGGCTTCTAATACCGCCACCGGCCAACATTTAGCCCATGAATTGCAGCCAGCTTTGATTGTAATTGACCGGATACTTGGCCCTGAGTCGGGGCTGTCACTGTGTTCTTACCTCAGAAGTATTGGCAATCGGGTGCCGGTGCTGCTATTGGTCGGTCGTGATACAGTTGACGATCGCGTAGCTTGTCTGGAAGCTGGGGCGGATGATTATTTTCTCAAACCTTACCGCACTGAGGAGTTTTTGCAGTTGGTGCGCTTGTATTTGCAGCCGGATAACACCAGCAACGAACAATTGAGGTTTGGCGATTTAGTTTTGGATTTGGCCTCTAGGCGGGCCCTGCGGAACGGACGGGCGATCGACCTGACGATGAAGGAATATGAGCTGCTAAAGTATTTGATGGAACATCCCCGCGAGGTTTTGACTCGGGAACAAATTCTCGAAAATGTTTGGGGTTACGACTTTTTGGGTGAGTCGAATGTAATTGAGGTTTACATCCGCTATCTCCGCCTCAAGATTGAAGATGAGGGCGAAAAGCGCTTGATTCAGACGGTGCGCGGTGTTGGCTATGTGATGCGGGAAGCTTGAAGAAGTCGTTAGTCATCAGTCATCAGTCATTAGTCATTAGTCCATTGGCAGTTGTCAACAGTCAACAGTTAACAATTCCCAATCTAAAATCTAAAATCATTATGAGTTATTTAACTAATTTGCTCGGTATTGGAGTAAGTATATTTTTGCTGGGATGTTCGCCGACTTTACCGATCGCAAATGCTGGTGCTACTGGTATTTTGGCGGCTCAGTCTCCGACGGCGACAACATCGGGTCAAGTGCTGGCTGTTTCTGCTAGAGCTCGGATAGCCGATCGCCCAATTGAACTCGAAGTGGCTAAAACAGCGGAACAACAGGCTATGGGTTTAATGTACAGAACTTCTTTGGCCGATGACAGAGGAATGCTGTTTGAGTTTAAACCGGCGCGGTGGGTCAATTTTTGGATGAAAAATTGCAAGATTTCTCTGGATATGATTTTTCTGCGGGATGGGGTTGTTGAAGCCATCGCAGCCGGAACACCTCCTTGTACTGCCGAGCCTTGTCCCACCTACGGGCCTGATACTGTTGTCGATCGAGTTATTGAACTCCGGGGCGGGCGGGCTGCTGAACTCGGTGTCAAAGTGGGCGATCGTATTGAAATCGAGTTTTTCCAGTAAAACTTCGGACTCTTTCAGTAAAACCTGCAAAAAGACACCATCCCCCGGTTCCCATCGCCCAGAGAGCCCCCTACCTTCGGAATACCCAAGAAAATTTAGAAACTTTACAAAAATTGATTAAATCTATTAAAATATTAATGTAACATTCAGTACAAACACCGAAAGATTTGCTACGATGTCGATCTCAGTCAGTCAGGACTTGAGCTTGTTTCCGGAAGTTGTAGATTGTTGGTCGCAGGTATGAGACGAGTCAGCGACTCGTTACCAATCCTGAGAGACGATACTCAGCCTCAAGGTGTAGCAACACGAAAAGAAATTCTCTGGAAGTTCTGGCGATCGAGCTAAATCTACTAAACCTATCTAAAGTAATATGCTACGAGCCAAGTTAATTGGCGGTAATTGGCAAACTTAACTTCTGGTAGCAGTTTCGGGTTTGCTCGAAATATCTAACTAATTTTGCCGAAGTAGATTTGCGGATTCTGCATTTCGGCAGATGAAGTTAAACTCTGAACCTGGTTTAGTAGTTTTAGGTAGCAGAATTTATTCTGATTCGCGCTGCAAAGATGCCGAGGTATTCAGTTTAGGTTCGATCGCGATCGCAAGTCGATCGGGCCGACATCAGCAAAATTGCAAAACCTTTCACTTTTTGGGAAAGGTTAGCTTGTGCGCTCGCACTCAGCATTACGTTTGGCAGTTCAACCGCTAATAGCGTTTTAAAAGCTATCGACGGTAACAAGACAAATTTAAAACTGGCTTATTACTCATCAAAAACATCAGGTTCACATCAGAAAATGGTGTCCTATACTTAGAGGTGAAATCACATGGCACCCGCTACATACACTCGATTAATTCGATTTTTACAAGAAGATTTGGCAATTTCGCCCGCCTCAATTGCTGTCGCCGAACGTGTCGGCGATAACAAACAGCGGCAGCGTGATAAAGACCCGAATTCCTTGCCGATGGTTCTTTGGCAGTATGGTTTAGTCACTCTCGACCAGTTGGATAAAATCTTTGATTGGTTATCCGAAGCATATTAAAAGGATTTTAGATTTTAGATATAAATAATCCAAAATCCAAAATCCTTTAACAACTGAGATTAGGATTCAGCCAAGAATTTGGCAGCAGCGGCAACGCCGGCACCAGGAGTGTAGCCTTCATGACCCAATTCTCGCAACACGACTTCTAAAGAGGAAATTGCTGCTAGAATATCGCGATCGCACACAAAGCCCAAATGACCGATGCGGAAGATTTTACCTTTCAAATGGTCTTGTCCGTCGGCGAGAGCAATGTCAAATCTCTTTCTCATCAAAGTCCGCACTTTTTGAGCATCTACGGATTCTGGTGGCATAACCGAAGTAATCGCAGGGCTGGCGGCATCATCAGCGGCAAACAACGGCAAACCTAAAGCTTTTACAGCAGCGCGAGTAGTTGTCATTAAGCGTTTGTGTCGCGCGAAAACATTTTCCAACCCTTCTGTTTTCATCATCTGCAGCGATGCTTGCAGGGCAAAAAACATATTGACAGGGGGAGTAAAAGGAGTGGTATTTTTGGCAGCGTCTTTGCTATATTTGCCCAAATCCAAATAATAGCGGGGCAGTTTTGCAGTTTTGTAAGCTTCCCAAGCTTTGGGACTGACTGCCACAAAACCCAAACCTGGAGGAATCATGTAAGCTTTCTGAGAACCCGAAGCAATGACATCGATTCCCCAAGCGTCCATCGGAATATTGACAGCGCCTAAGCTAGTGACAGCATCGACCATAATTAAAGCTTCACCGTGCGCTTTAACGTGGCGGTTGATGGTTTCGAGGTCGTTGAGGACGCCGGTAGAGGTTTCCGAGTGGGTGATGATGACAGCTTTGATTTGCTTCTCTGTATCTGCTTCGAGTTTTTCGCGGAAGTTTTCGGGGTCTAAAGGTTGGCCCCACTCGGCTTTAATAATTTCGGCGTTTAAACCGTAAGCTTCGGCGACTTCGGCCCAGCGTTCACCAAATTTGCCGTTAGTGCCGACTAAAACTCGATCGCCCGCACTCAAGAAATTAATTATCCCAGCTTCCATCGCCCCGGTACCAGAAACCGTTAAACTCAGCACGTCACTTTTTGTTTGGTGCAGCCATTTGAGGTTTTCGGTACATTCTGCAAAAATCGCGTCAAATTCCTTGCTGCGGTGGCCCATCGGGTGTTTTGCCATCGCTAACAATGCCGCTTCAGGTACCGGCGTTGGGCCGGGAATCATCAGCATTAATTTGTTGTCCATGATATTGTCCTAAGTTTTTCTGTGGGAGTTATATAGAATAAATCAAATACGATACGTCACGTCGCTACTCTAACTTTTTTAACTTTTAACTCCCTTGTGGTTAATTTCATTGAGAGACCAGCGATGTTCTACCGCTAAGTTAGATCGCTCGCAGCTTTGTTCTAATTGCTTTTGAATGGCCAGGGCTTTACGCAGTGTAATAATAAGTTGGTGCACTTGTTGTTGCTGCGGCGATTGTGGACTGACAGCAAACATCGTTTTGCGCTCTAACAATTGAAGTAGCAATTCATAATGAATGTACGAAGGAAGGGGGATTGGCTCCATGAAAGCTAACATACCTCAGCGAACCGACACCCCATTGCAATTGCATGAGGCATCACAGGTGAACATTAGATGCCCGATTTTTTATTTGTTTTCTAACCGTACAGCAACCCCTGCTTTGCCGATAGAATATTCGGGGCTGGGTGAGTTGTACACGCTAAATTTTGCGATCGACAGGCTTACAGAATAGATTTAATTGCTTTCTGGCAAAATATTTCTATGCAATATAGCTTTCAGTGCTATTTCTTTTTTACAGTAGCGCTTGAGTCGATGCAGGCTAGAAATTCTCATTATTTACCTACTTAATCATTTTTTATCAGAATTAAGGGTGGTTTGTCAAGCGGTCTCGCCTTTCACAGGCTGGGAGGGCGATCGGCAAGGGAGGCTAAAGCGGCGCCTGGATCGGGCTGCTTGACGAGAGATTCGCCGATGAGGACGGCTTCGGCGCCGGCGGTGGCAACTTTAGCTAGGTCGTCGGGAGTGTGGATTCCTGACTCGCTGACGATGAGGATGCCTTTTGCTTGGATTGCGGTTTGTCGATCGGCTAATAGTTGACCGGTAGTTTCTAAGCTGACGGAAAAGTCTTCTAGGTTGCGGTTGTTGATGCCGATCAGGTTAACGCCTTGTAGGGTTAATACTCGATCGAGTTCTTCGAGAGTGTGAACTTCTATTAAAGCTGTCATGCCCAAAGTCTTGACAATTTTTACAAAGTATTGTAAGTCTTTGTCAGAGAGAATAGCTGCGATTAACAATACAGCATCGGCGCCGTGAATCCGGGCGAGATAAATTTGGTAGGGATAGATAATAAACTCTTTGCAAAGTAAGGGTAAATCGACGGCGGCACGGATTTTAGCGAGGTTGTCGAAGCTGCCTTGAAAGAACTTTTCATCTGTGAGTACGGAGATGCAACTGGCGCCGTTTTGTTCGTAAGCTAGAGCGATCGCCACTGGATCGAAATCTTCGCGAATTACGCCTTTGCTGGGGGAAGCTTTTTTAACTTCGGCGATAATAGCGGGTGTGGTTTTGCCGTTTTTAAGGGCGGCAAGAAAGTCGCGAGTTGGCGGTGCGAAGGGGAGTTTTTTGTGCAGTTCGGATAACGGGGTGCGATCGCGCTTTTGGGCTACTTCAGCTTCTTTTTGCCAGACGATTTCTTCGAGGATGTGCTGGGGTTCGGCGTCGGGTACGGCGATTTGGTAGCTGAGGTAGAGTACGGAGACGGATGTGCTGGGGGGACGGCGACGGATTTGAAGCATTGTTACTCGTTGATACTAAGGATTATTGTAGGGGCGATCGGGCTTTTTGCAATTGGCGAGTAAGGATTGAAGCCGCAGCGATCGCTGATGCAGCGATGGAAATCGCCCCTACAAAGGCAAAACCCGCCTGCGCGGGTTAAATTGCACAAGTCTGGCGTTGCGCGGACTTTAATTGTGTAGCGACAGGTGGAAACCTGTCACACCGATTGTTTTGTGAAAATTCCCAAATTGCATTTGTAGAGAGGCGATCGATCGCCTCTCTACAAGATGCGATCGTTACTGAGAGTTTTTGTTCAGAACAATAACAATGACAACTTTCTGGGAGTCTTGTTTTTTAACTTCCCTTCTGCGTTGACTCCGGATCTGAGTTCGCGATGGCGGAGAATAGACCTCTTGCGAAAGTGCGCTCGTTCTAGGTAAAATAAAAGAAAAAATTAGATTAATAATATGAATTACGAA
>NZ_JAUBPS010000062.1:0-34373 GCF_036700865.1 Microcoleus sp. S13C4 | reverse complement strand
CGCGTCATTGGTTTTCTCACTGGATGGTCTTGGATTTTACATTCTTTATCTCTATCACATCTTTAAAAAAATGGTATTAGAACGCCTAACCCTACTCACCACAATAATTCTCACATTGTGCAACGCCTATCAATTAATATCTTTAATTAACGTCCAGACTTCCCTTAACTAGCGGGTCTACCGTCAAAAATGAGTTTTTTTTGACCCTAAAAATGGCTGTAAATATATATTTTTTAAATTATAAATAAGTTCTAAATAAGTTAATTATAAGGCAACTTAAAACAGTTAATTTTTCTATTTCATCACGTAGGCTTATCAGCTTAATCTAGAGTTAATTTTAACTGGAGTGACCAGCCAATAGGGATATATAGAATTGCTATCTAAGGCAAATGGCTAAGGCAAAATCGCCTTAAAAAATCGGGTAGGCAGAGTTAATTCTTTTTATCCCTCTTTGTGAGCTATTAGGGGCGCTCGACGGATGGAAGACTGTTTAAACTGGTTCGGTTTTTAAATTATTAGCAGTGACCGATCTGTTATGAATTATACAAAATAAGCCGTTACTGGGTATTCTCGCGTCGGAGCGATCGCCCCCAATGAATTCAGGAAACAGATTTACCCCCACACAGCACAAAATATCTGGATTCGCAAGCTGCAAGTCTTCGTTGGCAAGGAGCTCGCAAAGCTGCCTTAATTAACACAAATAAGGGGTTTGCAAGAAAATCCAAAAAATATTTCCTTGACAAACAAGAATAAAAACTTGCTCGCTTATTGTAGCCCCGGTAACAACACGTATGCCTGAAGTTATAGTCCACAGCCAAGTCTACGGGAGGATCTAAATCAATAGGGTGATGTGGCAGTGTCTGGGTGTTAAGAGGGGCGATCGAAGAGGAATGTTCCAGCGATCGCTTTCCAATCGGGGAGTCTAAAACCTAGGAAGGGAAGGAGTTGGAGACAATGCTGAACTTTTTGAGTTCAGGAAAGTAGCGTTAGCACTAAACTCTGCCGTATTGTGGAAATCGAGCCAAATTTGTAACAGTTCTTAACTATAAATAATTCTGCCAAAACTGCTAGCATAGTGACACTTTTGCTAGCAAAAACAGATAAAGTAAATAAAGTTGGCTAGCTCTAGAGGCCCCGATCCCCATCCTGGGGAAGTTGAATCAATTTGATTCATACCAAGTGGTTTTAGAGTTACAATCGGAACCAAAGCATCGCTATTTAACTGAGTTCTTTACTTACTTTTACTTTCAGCTATGAACGTGGATTTTATCAAAGCCCAAGTCAGGTTGCTACAGGGTGCAAGTTCATCGGAGCGAGAAACCCTTATTAAAAACATCGGCGTCTGTGCTGGCGTGATCCGACCCGGAGAGTACGTGACTCCACAACGGAAGCACGCCATCACTCTTTGGCTCCAAACAAATGCGGTTCGCCTCAGGCTTCCCCAACTTCCTCTGGACTTATCCGGCCAAAAACCTTAACAGGGAAGTAATCAAGAGGTAGCGACAGAATCAAAGAAATTAGTCAATCTTACCTAAAAGTGCTTTTTTATTGAGCTGTACAGGATCAATGAAACACGATTAAGATTGAAAAAATGTTTGTAGGGAAAGTTGGGCTCGAAAACACGCCTGTGGACAAGAAGCGGCCGACCGCCTTGGTAGAAGCAGGAAGTGAGCGTCAAACCTGCTCTAAAAGTAGATTTGACTAAGTTTCACAGAACGGATTATTGTGCACAACTATAACCTGGGTTATTTGCTTTTAGATTTGAGATTCACGATTTAGCTCGTATTGGATAAATAGGCTATTTGTGGATCGCCTGAAAAATTATCCTATTCAATAGGTATAACTAATTACAGGGGCAGTCATTGAGCTGCCCTTACTTTTGAACCCGAGGGGAAAACGCTGCAAGTTACAATAAACGCATCTACTTAGAGATAGAGTTTAGGTAAACTCTCATGTAAGCTGCAGGGCCTCTATATTATCTGTTATGTTCGACATGGGGAGAGGGGGAGAGGATTTGACGAGCTTTAAAAGGGAACTAATATCATCAAACAGAACGAGTTATTAGAATTAACTTGCTTTCTAATATATTTTTCCACAAAAATACTGTGAGCAAAAAACAAAAATTTCCTTATTTAGTTGGTTCCCGATGGACTTCACACCAAAAAACTTGGGGGTGGCGACACTTTCAAGTGGTAAACCGAAAAAACGAAGGTAAATGGGTATTTGCAGAAATGGTGGCGGCTTGCGATCCAAATGTTCGTTTTTGGCTCAACGCCGCACAACTCAAAGACCGATCGCTCTGGCAAGCTGGATGGCAGTCTACGCAAGAATTAGAGGAATTAGAAACAGCAGACTAAAAGACAGCGCTATGGGGTAGAGTGAGGTAGACAGGGGTAATGACTAATGGCAACAGGGTAAAATAATGAAAAAAAAGTTGTGTTATTGGTGTGTTTGCTAGTTAGTGCTGCATTGGGCGGTGGATTTTCCGAAGTGTCATCGCAACCAAGGCGATCGAGCGCAGCAAAACTCTGTCTGCCGATATTCCAACTCCTGCAGCGGACTTGTCCGGCCTAGCCCTTACCTTACAAGACTTGCCCGCAGGTTTTACAGAGATGCCACCTGCCACAATCAAAAACATAGTCAGCCGTACCCCAAACTTTACACCACCAAGCGTGTTTGGTTATTAGAAGAACGATGAGCAGCAGTTTCAAGTAGTCACAGCATTTACAGCGCAACTGCCCAACCGGAGCGATCGAGCTAAATTTGATGCTGAAATCTGTGAAGGGAGTTTTGCACAACAGTTCTCCCAAGGTTTAAACAGTCGTAGTAACAAAGAATTTCAGTTTGCTAATCCTACCGCTTTAACCTTAGAAGACAAGATTGGGGAGGGATCGGCTGGGTGGACAAATCAAGGAAAAAAACAAGGTATCACCATGAATGACGAACTCGCGCTGTTTCGGCGGGGAAAGATAGGAATTTTTGTGGCGATTATGTATCTCGACAGCACTAAACCGACTATCACGATTAGCGAAGCAGCGCGCAAATTAGACAGCCGGATGATGGAATTGAAACCCGACTTAACTCAACCGCAATAAGTCGGGGCTGCAAGCTGTAAAAAAAATCAGTTTTCTACCTGCAGAGGAGACTTAGATTAGTTCAACTAAAAAAACTCGTGCACAAATAGCAGATAAACCAGGTTTTTATGGTATTAGTACCGATGAATATCACCAGCAATTTTAGTCGATAGAACCCGGCTTCTGCGTCCAGAAATGATATCATGTCTGTTGAATTGCTCGTTATAAAATTTGGTAGCCCGGTTGGGGCGGGTTTATAAATATTGTGGATGTGAATTACAGATTGTTGGTGAAACTCGCCCCAAGAAGTATTGTGGTTAATTAACCGGACATGATATGACTGAGAAGAAAGAGCTTTGTTGCCAGTAAATTATACCGAAATACCTATGTATGCCTCTGTTTCTCTGTAAAAAGCCTGCAAGATTTACAACACAGTACCCGTTGTCAATGACCATTCGTTCACGATTGAAGCCGGAGAAATGTTCGGTTTCCTATGTCCTAACGGTGCAGGAAAATCGACACAATTCGGATGCTGACTACCCTGACTAAGCCCAGCAGCGGTTAAATCCAGGTAGCTGGATATGACGTGATGCGGCAAAGCTTGCAAGTGAAACAGTGCATTAGGGTCTTGCTCCAACAAATCAGTGTTGATAATTAGCTTTTAGTATGGGAAAATATTGAGTTTCACGGGTCGATGCACCACATTCCAAACTAGATACGGCAACAGTTAATTAAACAGGGGTTGGAATATGTAGAATTAGCAGAAAAGCGAGATGATTTAGTAAAAAAAGTGGGGAGGGGGGAATGAACCAGAGGTTGCAAATTACCAGAGGACTTTTGCACGAGCCGCAAATCTTATTTTTGGAGGAAGCGACGTTACGGTTAGACGCGCAAAGGCGGTGATTGTGGGAAATTATTCGAGATTTGAACAAGCAGGGAATGAAAATGCTGTTGACAACGCATTATATGGATGAAGTGGAGTATTTGTGCGATCGCATCGGCATTATGGACGGTGGCAAGCTAATTAAACTAGGAACGTTGCCCCAACTGCGGCAAGAACATGACCAAGGGTTAGTGATGGAACAAATAGGCGTTCGCTGGAAATATAAGTTTTTTCCTACTCTGGAAGAAGCTAATTTATATCTGGATTGCAAAATGATAAAAATGGAATGAGCGTTCTTCCTTCTAATTGAGAGGATGTTTTTGTATAATAGCTGACTGGCAGACAGTTAGATTGATAAATAGCTAATGGCTAAGTTCGATACTTTAACGTGGAAAATTGGCGATTAACACTGCTATTTATTTAGCCAAAATATCGGAAGCCCGGGAAGCAAAAAAAGTTTAACGCTCTACTTCTAGGGGCTAGGTGCACTATTACGCACCCTATATATAAATTTTATGCGTTCCGGACTGAGAGAAAAAAAATAAAAATGAAAGAGTTAGGTTTTGTCCCTCAACCTAACCTACACTATTAATCATTTGTGTAAGGGGAAGGTTTATTACCAATTCTAATTATTCACGACACGCAAGTTAGTGAGATACGGATAGCTGTTGTTTTCCTGATTACTTCTTCTTTCTTGCTTCCTCCTTCTTCTTTCAACGTCCCAATTTCTAATTACTAATTCCCAAATGACTCGCTTAGCCACAACAATAGAAGCCATACTTTACCTAAAAGGTCAGCCAGTGTCGATCGCAGAGATTGCCGAGGTTGCCAAGTGCGATCGAGCGGAAGCCGAAGACGCCATCATCGAACTCATGTCTGACTCATCCCGCCGCGACAGTGCTTTAGAAGTCGTAGAAACCCCCACGGGATACAGCCTGCAACTCAGAGAAGAGTTTGCCAGTTTAATGCAAACTTTAATACCTCCAGAATTAGGTGTTGGAGCTTTGCGGACGCTGGCTGCGATCGCCCTCAAAGGCGGCATCGCTCAGCCAGATTTAGTTAACTTGCGAGGTTCAGGAGCTTACCAACAAGTGCAGGAACTTGTAGAGATGGGTTTCGTCCGCAAAAGGCGACCGAGTGAAGGGCGATCGTATTGGTTACAAGTTACCGATAAATTTCATCGGTACTTTCAAGTAGACCAACTGCCAAAACAATTGCAAATAGACTTTCAGGCAAATTTGTACCCAAGCAATGACGAGTAGTTTGAAGTAGAATGTAACCAGCCAGAAATTAAGAATCGCCAAATGGTTTTTCACCCTGACTTTGACAGTTCCAATGCCCAACAAACCGCAGTCAATCCACTGCTGAAGTACCTCCAACACCAATCCCCGGAGGTTCTAGCCCGCGTCGCCAAGTCCGTCAGCCCAGAAATCAGAGAAATAATCTCTCATAACGTTCAAGGACTTGTCGGCGTTTTGCCTTCAGAAAATTTTAACGTCGAAATTACCACGGACCGCGAAAACTTAGCAGGTTTGCTAGCTTCAGCGATGATGACAGGCTATTTTCTGCGACAAATGGAGCAGAGGATGCACCTAGAAGAAAATTTAGCAAGCACCAGCTCGATTCCACCAAACTCGCCCAAAGACAAGTAAAAAGATCAACGGGTTGGGGAAGTCAGAAAGATGAAAGTTGTTCAGAAAAATCCATAATCCTGAATCATGGAGGCACAGGGAATTAAGAAACCGGGCTGTTAACCGGATATCCCTGGCGCTACACCGACGATTTTGGTGAAAAAATCCGGTTACTGCTTCCAGGACAGGACTATAAAGCATCACATTTATCTTTCATCCTCCACCGTTTGCAAATACATACCAGTTTCACAAAAGAATGCAACTGTAAGCAAGCTCGACATCCTTATCGAGTGAGTCATTCCCTATTTCTTAATCGAACCTGGAAAATTGTATTACCCGCCGGCCGGGCTACCCGATAGGGGAAAAGCACCCGGACGTACTTTAATTTTCTGAACTTGACCCAAACGGTTAATTTCCACTTCTAGTTCTTTGCCCACCACAGTGCTTTCCACCCGTTCTTGCACATCCCCGGGAGTGTTCACCGCAATTCCGTCAATTTTTTGAATGACATCTCCGGCGCGCAAGTCGGCTTTTTGAGCGGGGGAATTTTCCACGACTCGCGTCACGGCTACGCCTTGATCGAGGGTAATTTTATTATTATCGAGCTGTTTGTTGAGTTCTGCCTTGGTGGCAGCAGTTAAGCTGACCATTTGAATGCCGAGATAGGCGTGTTCGGCTTTACCATTGGCGAATAACTGATCGGAAACTCGTTTGGCGGTTTCGATCGGAATTGCAAATCCCAAGCCCTGAGCGTCGGCGCGAATGGCGGTATTGATGCCAATTACTTCGCCTTGGTCATTGAGTAGCGGCCCGCCAGAATTGCCGGGGTTGATGGCGGCGTCGGTTTGGATGAAGCGGACTCGCTTGTCCGGGATGCCGACTTGGGAACTCGATCGACCCGTAGCGCTGATAATGCCCACAGTCACGGTATTGTCTAGACCTAAAGGATTGCCGATCGCGATCGCCCACTGTCCCGGTACAATATTGTCTGATCGACCCAAAGCCACCTGCGGCAGTTCCTTAGCATTAATCTTAACAACAGCGACATCCGTCAGCGGATCGACTCCCTGCACCTTACCCTCAAACTCGCGGCCGTCTTTGAGTGTCACCTTGACAGTATCCGTCCCGGAGACAACGTGAGCATTAGTAACGATGCGGCCGTCAGAAGTGAGAATAAACCCGGAACCCGTACCCCGCTTGATGCGTTCTTCAGGCTGCGGTAAATTGTCTCCAAAAAACCGACGAAACAAAGGATTTTTGAAAGCTTCCGGCACTTGATTCGCCACCTTGCTTGATGCGTCAATCCGCACTACAGCCGGGCCGACTTTTTCGGCTGCTTCAGCAATAAAATTGGGATTGCTGCGATCGACAGCCCGATTTTCCAGAACTGGAGGAGACGCATAGGGGGGGATTTGCTGGCGCACTACTGGCAAAACCAATCCGGTTTCCAGATTGTTTGAGCCTTGCAGATAGCGATTTCCCAACCATCCCATACCTCCGCCGATTGACAGCAAAGTCACATAAAGGGTCGTTTGCTTAAAAGATAAACTCATTTAATAACTCCTGCTAAATACCTCATCCCCGCAGACACGTTCCGAATCCACCATTTTTGTCTTGGCGACGGGAAGGAAGCGGGGCGGGGCGTACCGCTTCCTCAAGAACATAGCTGTTAACAGGCAGGCGCTGATAGGCATCACAGGCAAAAATTGCCTGATTTTCCATCAGCGATTAAAACTAATAATTCTCATCCTAACTTGGCTTAGCCTGGGATTTACAGTCTGGGGGGTGGCTAGAGTTTTCAAATATGCCGTTTCACTCGACTAGACAATTGTCAATTGTCCGAAATAAATACTTTTTTCTCTACATTATGAGGTTTAAACGCTTATTTCTGCTGATTTCTGCACTACTTTGGTCGATCGCACCCGTTGGGAAAACGGTGGCAAATACCCAGATCCCGCCTGCAAATCTTCCTTCAGGTACACCTGTAGAAAACCCTGACCCCGCCCGCGATTGCCCGAGTCCGGCTATGTCTCGGTTACGCCGCCACACTGTGGCCCAGGGCGAAACAATAGAAAGCATCGCGCGGCAATACAATGTGATTCCTGGGGCGCTGATCGGCATAAATCCGACGTTGCGGGGCGGTCGAGTATCTGCTGGAAGTGCGATCGTCATTCCTCCGTACAGTGGCATCGAGGTAGAAGTGCCTGCGGGCTGGAATTGGCAAAAACTGGCAGAAGCTTACAAAGTGCGCGCAGATTTGCTATTTGAGGCGAATGGGTGCAGGCCTTTGGGGAAAACGGTGTTTGTGCCAGCGGTGAATAGGTCGATCGGGCCTTCTGTAAATCCCGATACAACGCCATCGGTGCAAGGATTTCCGCTGCCCGCCCCTGCAGTGGAAGCTTTGCGTTACGGGCGGCAATTGCATCCGGTGCGCCGCGAATTTTTTTTCCACAGCGGCGTAGATTTTTTGGCGTCGGAGGGTACGCAGGTTTTAGCAACGGGCGAGGGAACTGTCGCCTTTGCCGGGCCGCAGGGAGATTACGGGAATTTAGTTGTGCTGAACCATCAAGCAGGGAAGCAAACGCGCTACGCTCATTTGAAAGATATTGCCGTAAAAGTCGGTCAAAAAGTACAGTCGGGAGAAGTTTTGGGAACTGTCGGGATGACGGGAAAACGGGACATTCCGCAAGCTCATTTGCATTTTGAAGTTCGGTACAATTCGGGTTTGGGTTGGGTTGCTGAAGACCCGCTGCTTTATTTGCAAGCGACTATTAAAAAATAGGATAAAAAATAGGATTGGCGGTTGAAGAAGCAATTCAACCGCCCAGATTCTTTTGTGTTGCATGATTTAGTAAAAGCCCGTGGCGAGATTTGAACTCGCGACTTCCTCCTTACCAAGGAGGTACTCTACCCCTGAGTTACACGGGCATAAAAGATTAAAAATCCTCAATTAAAATTTCAACTTTTAATTTTTAACTTTTAACTTTTATGTAAGTTGTGGTGGGCCGGGCTGGATTTGAACCAGCGTAGGCGTAGCCAGCGGATTTACAGTCCGCCCCCATTAACCGCTCGGGCACCGACCCATTTGTACCCACAGTTAAACATCCTAGCAGCTTCTTCTTTTTTTGCAACAATACATCAGAAACTCTAATCCAAAGTAGTGAAGATATAAGTTAAATCTGAGAATGGCATCGGGAATAGGGCATCGGGAATGGGGAATTGGTAATTGGTAACTCATCAGCACAGTCAACACTCAACACTCAACAGACAAGTGACTAATTCACTAATTCCCCGGTTTCTTGCAGGGAGTGCAGGCGGCGGTAAATACCTTGTTGGCTTAAAAGTTCTTCATGGCTGCCAACTTCGACGATTCTACCGCCGTCGAGTACGACGATCGCATCGGCTTCGCGAATTGTACTCAGTCTGTGGGCAATAATTATGGTGGTGCGCGTACCGAGGATATTCTGCATGGCTAGCTGGATCGATCGCTCGCTTTCATAGTCCAAACTAGAAGTAGCCTCATCAAAAATTAACACATCCGGCTCAACCAACAGCGCCCTCGCAATCCCCAACCGCTGCCGCTGACCGCCGGACAAGCGCATTCCTCGCTCCCCGACAACTGTATAGTAACCTTGGGGCAACATCCGCACAAAATCGTCTACTTTGGCAATGCGACAAGCATCCTCAACTTGCTCGAAACTTGCATTTCGGTTTCCGTAAGTCAAATTTTCCAGCAAAGTACCGTTAAAAACGTCTACTTCTTGGTGGACAATCGCTAAACGCTGCCGATAGCGAGTCACGTCTAAGCTGCAAATGTCTTCGCCGTCGATCAGAATGCGGCCCGAGTTTGGTTCAAAGTAGCGAAACAGCAGTTTAACTAAAGTTGATTTCCCGGAACCCGATCGCCCGACTAATGCTACAGTCTGACGGGGATGAATCAATAAATTCACATCCTGCAAAACGGGTTTTTGACTGTCGTACCCGAATGTCAAACCGCTGAACTCAACTTTGCCGGTAAATTTATAAGGCGACGCCGATCGAGCATTTTCTGCTAAATTAACCGCATCAACACCGTCTGGCGTTTGCATAAACTCGTGGAACCGGATCATTGAAGAATAACGCCGCGCCAATAATTCGGCGATAATGCTAATCGGACGCAGTTGGGAATATGCCATGCTTGCCAGGGTGTAGACGGTAACAAAATATCCGAGGGAAATTTTGCCTGCAACCGTGGCGGCTAGGCTAAAACCAAGAACAGAAAACAAACACAACTGGACGATCGTCTGCTGGTATGTCCCCAGGGTGACGTATCCTTTGTGAATGCGGTTGATCACGACTTTTAATTCGCGATCGAGTCTGGTGGTTTGCCTTTTGAGTTCATCGCTTTCTGTCGCAAAAGCTTTGACTGTTTTGATGTTGGTGATAATTTCCGAGTTGCGGCTTTCGGTATCTTCGATGTATTCATCCAGAATTTCTTCCCGCGCAGTCACCTGTTGCAGGCCTTTGAGGGCGAAACTGAGGATAAATAGGAATGAAACCAAAATTAATAAGCCAATCCGCCACTCAATTAACCAGATAACGGCAAAAATGCCGATTAAGCGGACGACTTCGGGGATGAATTCGCCGGCAATTTCTGGGTAAGTCCAAGTATGGTTGGCAATGCCTTTGGCGATGCGGCTGGCAATCCGTCCAGCGTTGTTTTCGTCGTAGAATTCTAGGGGTAAGGTGAGGATTTTCCCGATCGCACTTCTCATTTGATCGCGCCTTGCCCTCAATGGTATCGCCCAGTGGAACCAATTTCCCACCCAAGGCTGTACCGGTGCTTTAGCGACTGTTACCAGAAAAATTATGCCCAGCAAGACGGATAGCGATAATATTTGGTTGGGTGAGTGCTGGGTAACAGAGGCGATCGCTGTTATGAGTTTTTGGGTTACGGTATCTGTAGGTTGACCCGACAATACGTTTAATATTTGACCGATCGCGTAGGGAACAAGCAAATCGGCTAGTGCCAAAACGCTGGATGCGCCTATGCTGTAAACTGCTATTTTCCAGTAGCGACTGTAGTATTGGAAAATGTCCTGAAAGCTTGCCATAAATTCTTGTTGAGATACAACCCTTGCAAATACTTGCATCTAAAATTGCGCTGTCGGCGCGCTTTGTTTACAAGTGTACTACAAAAGTAGTTGATCGGGGAGTCATCTCGGCTCATGCTAGCGACTGGCCCGATCGGGTGATTTATGGCAATCCTTCGAGGATCAGCAATCGATCTGCATTCCTGGGCAATAAACTCAAGACTAAGGGTAAAAAAATGCAAAAGACAGAATTTTTCTTAAATTCTGCCTTCTGACCAAGCTTTCTAATTTTTACGTTTGAGTAGCCTGTTAGCTGAAGGTGTAGGCTGATTGCAGCGCCCACCAGATCAAGAAGCCGATTCCGCCGGCAATGACAATCGCCGACATGGCGATCGCAATTGGGCTGTCAGCTCCCTTGAACTTCATGATTCCGCGATTTAAATCTGACATGACAGTGTTCTCCCACAATTCCAGCTTGATTGTAGCTTTGCCGTCGGCCGATGGCTGTGACTCTTCACGGCAATTACTGATTTGGTTAATAATCTGGCTGCTGAAATTTCAGGTGGGGACTGGCTTTGGGGGTTTTTACGGGGTTTGTGAAAAAAACTTACTAAAAAGACTTGACAAATTCCGAGAATTGAGACAATATTGTTAATACCGCAGGAAATGCGGGTGTAGCTCAGTGGTAGAGCGTCACCTTGCCAAGGTGAATGTCGCGCGTTCGAATCGCGTCACCCGCTTTAGAAAATAAAAAAAGTAACAAAACCGGAAAGTAGATCAAGAAAGTTTTCGGTCTACTCCTAAGGATGGTTGAAAATACCTAAGTTAGTGGTAAGATTGAATGCAGAACTTGCAAGTCAAAATTGCCGATCGGACGATATCTCGGAATAGGCAGTTGAAAGCCTTGTGATGGCGGAATTGACAAGTTTGATAAAGTGGATAGGTTAACGATTATTTTTGTAAAAACGCTTTTTTTATCCGATCGCTAGTGCCATCTCAAAAAGCTCCAAAGATTGACTTAAACGATGAGTACCCCTGTCCTTGCCGACGCCGGGGTCGTCTAGTGCCTATAACGTTGACAGAAGCCTTTGGATGCAACCGCTGTCAACAAATATTTGTATTGGACGAAAGTGGATACGTGATTGAGCAACTATCAACGAACTATCCTTACAAGCAGGCTTGGCGGTGGACGGGCAACCAATGGAACAGAGCGCATCCGGGTTTGAAGGCCCATTATTTGCCACTGGCTTTGGGTATGATATTGGTGCCGCTAGTGATTTGGTTGCCCTTGGCGCTGCACTCGCCGGGCCCGAATATTATTCTCTGGGCAATGGTCGCCGTGTTGCTAGCAATGTTGCCGGCGCTGATGGTATGGCTGGCTTATAGGCGGTAGCTAGATGATAATAGAGGATTTTACCCATTCGTCAGATGCCGCAAATGTGGCGCGTCGCGCTTACCAAGCTTCTTTGGAGTTGGCTACGACAAAGAGTGCTGATCGCGCTGCAGGTTTGCAGGCGATGGCGGGCGCGCTGAAACGCCGGCAAAATGACATTTTAGAAGCAAATACTCTGGATTTAGAAGCGAGTCGGGACATGGCGATTCCCGAGTTGATTGTGGAGTGGCTGAAGCTGACGCCGGAACGGATCAAGACAACTGTGCAAATTCTGGAACGGTTGGGAGAAATGCCAGATCCGATCGGCAGGGTGATCAATGCTTCTTATCAGGTCGATCGCTGTCAGGTTTACTGTCAGTCGCTACCGCTGGGGGCGATCGCTCTTATTTACGAAGCGTTTCCCGAATTGGGGGCGATCGCAGCCGGTTTGTCTCTCAAAAGTGCTAACAGTTTGATTCTTAAAGGTGGCAGCGAAAGCTGGCAAACTAATACTGTAATTGGAGAAGCTTTGGTGTCGGCGATCGATGAGGTCGGTTTGCCCTCAGGATGTTTGCAGGTACTGCCGCCGGATCGGGGCGCTTCGATCCGAGAATTGGTCACTCAAGACCAATATCTCAATTTAATTATTCCCTACGGCAGGCCAAGTTTGGTGCAGCAAGTAGTAAGGTTATGCACAGCACCAGTTTTGAGGTCGGCAATGGGAAATTGTTACCTTTATTGGTCACCTACTGGCAGTTTGGAGATGGCTAGGTGGATGATTTTGGACAGCCATCAAAGCGTTCCCGATCCTGTTAATGCGATCGAGAAAGTGCTGATCGATCGCAACCAAAAGCCTTCTTCCTTAGTTAGGCTGTGGAACAGTTTAAAAGAAAAAGGCTTTCAAATTAGCGCTGATGCGGATCTCGTCGCCGATTTCCCAGACTTGAAGCTGGCGGAACCATACGAGTGGACTCAACCGTATTTAAACAAAACCATCGCGTTTAAAGTTGTCGATAGTTTAGAGATTGCGATCGGCTGGATCAACCGCTATAGCAGCGGCCACGCTGACTGCATCGCCACTGAATCTTACTTAGAAAGTCGCCAATTTGCTCTGGATGTTAACAGCGCCTCAACTTTTATTAATGCCTCACCTCGGTTTTGGCGCTATCAAAATCGGGGAGATGCGATATTTTTGGGAATGTCCAACCAAAAAGGTTATCGTCGAGGATTGATCGGGTTAGATACGCTGACGACAATCAAAGAAATTGTTCAAGGAAACGGACTTTTTTAATTTTATAGGTTATTTGGGATTGGTTATTGAGATTAAATCCAACTGAAAAGTGGGAGAGTATTATCGATAAGTAAGCCTTTAAGAGGTGTTCCCAAATTATTTCTATAGGATACAATAATATCTTGGTACAAAAATTAGGCAGCCTTGATCTAAAGCAATTTGATCACAAGCTCCCGGATAGCCACAGTGGAGACAGATAAAATATCCGCAGCCTGACAATAAGCCGCCGGATTTATGTGTGGGTTCCATCTAAAAGTGGGTAGGGGATCTAATTAAATTTAGAAACTTATTAAGTCAGATGAAAATACTCTTAGCTATAACATGAAATCCGAAAAATTACTCCATACTCTAGAGAAGACGGCAACGCCTACTTTAGCCGCAGAAACGCTAATTCATCACTCGGTATATACAAAAAAATTGCGTCCGCTGCTTCCCTCAGATGCCTTTGAACCCGATACCAGCAAGTTAGCAATACTATTCATCAACGCTGCTATTTTATTGCTGGGGTGGGGAATTGCTGCTAATCTCGATCGCTGGCCTGTCTATCTTTTATGGCTTTACTTACCTTTAGCCGCGATTATGGGCAATAGTATCATAGTTTTGCTATTTAGCTCCCACGATTTGATGCACGGTAGCGTTCAGAAAAAGTCGCGCCTCACTTATCCGATCGCCTTTTTGGGGCTAAATATGCTGTTCATGCCACCTACTCAGTGGAAAAATCTGCACAACCTCGTACATCACAATAACACGAATTCTTTGGCAGACCCCGATCGCAACTATCTGTACCAGCAACCAGATACTTGGGGAAAATGGATTCAAAATTTGTTTGTACCGTCGGTGGAAGTCAATCCGCTGTGGTTAATTGTAGGGATGACCGGTTCGTGGTTAGTGCATAATTTCCGCAATCTCACCTCGGTACTGTTATTTAATGATAAATCAGTTGATTATGTACCGGCTGCTTTTACAGTTAGTGCTAAAGATAGAGGGGCGATTGCCTTTGAATGTGTGGGAATTTTAGCCATTCATGCGAGCATTTTGTTCTACTTAGACTTTCATCCGCTAAAAATTGCTCTCAGCTACATTTTGCCGATCGCAATTGGTCATGCAGGGGCAATGTTTTACATCTATACCAACCACATGGGTTGCCGGATGACCGACATTAATGACCCGCTGATTAACAGTATGTCAGTGCGGGTTCCTAAAATATTTGACCTGCTGCACTTAAATTTCTCTCACCACACAGAGCATCATATTTTCCCCAGCATCAACTCCGACTATTATCCGATGGTGCAAGAGTTGTTGCAAATTCACTATCCCGATCGCATGAATTTAATCGATGCTGGTAAAGCTTGGCGGTTGCTGATGCAAACACCCCGGCATTATCAAGATGAAGTCACCTTCACGGATTCGTCTGGTACAATGTGCGTGAATTGCTCGATCGCTGAAGACTACAAAAGCTGAGAATGGGCAAAGGAATTTTCTTTTGGGGTGGGTGTCTCGCCCACCCCAAAAATACACTCCTACATACTGATGCTATTGAGTACCAACGAAGGCTTGAGAGCAATGTAAGGAATTACTCGTTTTTGATTATTGGCATCAATCTTTTGTTCTGCCATATTCAAATTTTGCTGGAACTGTCTCACTAGCAGTTCGATAGGCGTTCCCGCAAAAACTTCGTCGAAACTCATCCCGTAGAGTTCTCGGAAAGATTTATCGTAATAACCCAAACGGTCATATCGATAAGCTGACAAAATAAACATAATTTGCAGTTGGTCAGCCGCTCGTTTGTACGGAGGAAGCAACCGTAAAATGTCCTTTTCCGTAATCAGTTCTAGATTACCCGAATCGGTAATTCTAGGAATGTCCCGGTAGGCGGCCAAGGGCATATTGGCAGCAAAACTCATGTATTCATACTGGGGAAAATTGACTGCTGAATGCTGCGGGCCGCAGGTAAAAATTATAGTTGTGACAATTTTAATTAATTGTTCAACTGTGTTGATTTTGGTTGGCATTCCTTTGACTTTACCGCCCTTAGCCGAAGCTAATTCTTTGGCCCAAGCTTGCAATTCCACATCTTGGGCGATCGCGCTCTCCGTCGGGTAAAAGAAGTTGAGATAGCCCGATACAAAGGTTTCAATCGCATTCCACAGCAGCAATCCATCATCTCGGTAAGGGTAGTGAGGCAGTTGATTTGTGTCATCCATTCCCCGATTTTTCAGTTCTGCGGGCAAGGCAAATTGATCGAGACTCCACGTACTGCACGCCTCTCTACTTATTTCTATTGTCTCTGCCAAGGTGCCGGCTAGCAATTCATCGACGGGCCCGCCGGGAGCGATCAAGTGAGAACGCGCCAGATCGTTATTGGTCAACATAAAGCGAAAGTGCGGTTTCAGCAGCAGGCTAAGCGGGTGATTTTTAGCCAACTGTCGGGCGGTGACGATCGCGATTGGTTCCATGACAAGATGAGTTCGACCTAAATGGGAACTCATTTCATGGTGATTAGCATCTGCCACTTGTACACAGAGTTTCGCATACAGCCAATCGATAGGAGGATCGAATGGGGTAGAGACATGGCTACCCGGCGTCGGATCTAGTTGAATGGCAATAGGTGTCATTTCACCGCGATCGCGGATTCCCGTCCACCGCCAAGCGAAAAAAGCCCGCGGTTTAGGCAAGTATTTTCTGCCTTTTTCATAGGTTCCGCCTCCAATTTTCGCAGGCGCGCGATAGTGTTGGTCAGTACCCGTGTAATCGGCAATGTAAATGTTTTTTTGCTGCAACTCTTGGCCCAGATCGAATAATGGGTGCAAACTGGAAAGACCGGCCAGTGCTTGTGCCCGAGGATCGCTCGCATCTAAGAGGCGAAGCACCATCGGATTTGCTCCAGACAGGCGCTGTTCTGCAAAAGAGCGATCGGTTTGGTAAATGTTGGCAACTCCAGGTAGCGGCAGCAGAGTAAAGAAATCTTCATAGTCTTGGAGTTCGTCGAGAGGATCGAGAAAAGTTCTCGCATCGGCGGCCAGCATATTTGCGGGAAGTTCCGATGTTGCTAATATCCGTTCTGCAATATACTTACTCGAAAAATTCTCGACTGGTGGCACATCTTTCAATAATGCCAAAGGTGATAAACTGTCATAGTCAAACTGATAAGCTTTTTGCTGACGATTCAAGGAATCGTGGCGCTGTTCTTGGTTCGGGTCGTCTTGAGGAAGAGAAGGTTTCATATTGTCTACCATTGTATAAATCTACTCTCTTTTTGTAGTAAAATATCGGACATCATCACTATTGATCGAGGATGGAATTTAAAAAGAATTGTCCACGCTCACGCTTAATATAGGTCTTATTCACCGAGCAATAATGTTATTCCGGATTTTTTTAAACTCAGAAAAATTCCTCAAAAGAAGGCAACACTTCTCGATCTCTCTAAATCCACATAGAGCGGTTTGATTCTCCCGATAAGTAGCTCGCACTCAAGAACCCCGACTGCTCAAAGAAGTCGGGGCTCGTGGTGTTAGGTTTTTTGAGCTGGGTCTACTGATTAGCGATTAGGTATGAGTCAGTAAATATTGACCGTTGCCGTTATATTCGCCGTCGCAACTGGCGAAATTAGTCCCCAACCAAATTAAGTAAAACCGCCAGATGCGGCGAAATTTGGCATAGTCGATGTCGATGCCGTAGTTTAAATCTTTGACTATTGCCTGAGAATCGTCAAAGTTTTTCAGCCAGTTAGCAAATGTTTTGGAGTAATTAGAGCCGTTGATATACCATCTTTTAATGGTCTTGAGGTCTTTATTGTAGCTGGGAACTGCATCGTATTTCCAGTAACGGCCGTGGGGGAAAATGTATTTGTGGGTGAAAACGCTGGATATATTGTTGGGAGTGCGAACTGTGATGATGTGAATGAAAACTTTGCCGTTATCCTTCAGGAAAGAGGCCAGCTTTTGGAAAGCTTTCGTTAAATTGCCTACATGACAAAAAACTCCAATGGAGAGAATTTTGTCAAATTTTGTCTCCAATTGGGCGTCGTTCAAATCGCCTTCATATAGGGTAAATCGACCGGAACTAAGGTAGCTTTCGGGGTCTTGCATCTTCTGACGCATATACTCGCATTGGTGGTGGCTCAAGTTAATCCCGGTAAAGGTGACATTGGGGAATTTGGAAAGAATGTAATTGGGAACACAACCCCAACCGCAACCAAAGTCTAAAATATTGTCGCCATCTTGAATCTCTAGCTTTTCAATCACATCATCAATCATCTGAATTTGCGATTGTTCAAGGTTTGCGGCTCCTTTTTCCCACAATCCCATGCTGTATTTAGGATAAATGAGTTTCCCCTCGCCTAGCATCGGATTCAGCATGGCTTGAGGCAAGTCGTACTGAATTTTCATTAAATCCCGCGGCCCTTCGGCTGTATGGTCTGTTTCTGTTAGTACCCATTCGTAGGGTGCAAGCAGGGACGGGAAATGCTTAAAAAAGACGGGCATCCAGGTATCAAAAAGCGATCGCAATACTGAATCTGGGACTTCTAATCCGTTGATGTAAGACTCTGCTACTGCCATTTGCACCGTGTTAACTGCACTGACTCCGAGGCGGGTTGCTCCGTAGGCGATCGGACTTTTGGTATGGATATTTCCTACGAATGGAATGTGGTTTTCGATGCTTTCTAGGGCTGTTGATGAAGTCATGGTTATACTCGTTTTAAAGATGCTGCTATTGTATCTCACAAAAATTGGCTGGTTGTTAGAGAGCAAAAAAGCTGAAACTCTTGCCAAGTAAGCGTTACATACCAAAATTCCCCAAAATCCGAAAAATATATGGCGGTTGAAGGGGATTTGATAACGGATTTATAGGGGTTTGGGCGATCTTAATTTTATTAAGAATTATGTCAGTCCATTTTAGATTTTAGATTTTAGATTTTAGATTAACTCCACAGCTTGAATGGGGATATTTTCAGGGTGAGATGAAAATTGGAGTGTTCATTTATACCATTTTAGATTTTAGAATTGAAAATAAATGATGAGCTAAGAGTTGGACTCTTGCCTAGAGTTGCTTTCTTTTTTTAAAGTTGTGTCAGTTTGGCGGTTGAGCGGACGAAACGACAAGCAAATGCCGATCGCGACTTATAGTTAAGGAATCAGGGATACAGAAAAAATGCCCAGAAACCGGGTTTGCATACAGGTTCGCTGCAATAACAGATGTCCGCGAGATTCCTCGCTAATTAGCTAGACGCGCCACATATGCCACAGATTCACTATCTGCCGGACGATCGCACGATCGAGATAGACGACGACGATATAATTCTGGAAGCTTCCCTGCGTGCCGACATTCCCCACACCCACATCTGTGGCGGTAGCGCCCGGTGTTCGACTTGCCGGGTATTGATTGTCGAAGGTTTGGAATTTTGCTCTCCGCGCACTTCGCCGGAAGAGGAACTCGCGAAAAAATTGCGTTTAGAGCCCGAAATTAGGCTGGCTTGTCAGACGCAGGTTGTAGGCGGCAAGGTGATTTTGCGCCGACTGGCGATCGATTCTGAAGACTTGGAATCATTTAACGACGAAATGGCGGGAAAGTCAATTTCTGCTCCTGTCGGGCAAGAGAAAAAAATTGCAATTTTGTTTGCCGATATTCGCGGGTTTACTGCGTTTGCAGAATCGCTGTTGCCCTACGATGTAATTTATATTTTAAATCGCTATTTCCAAAAAATGGGTTATGTGATCAACCGCAACGGCGGGATGATTAATAATTACATGGGAGATGGTTTTATGGCGCTGTTTGGGTTGGAAAATCCCGACAAGGCGGCGGAACAAGCGGTGAGGGCTGGGGTGGATATGCTGGAGGAACTAGAGAAACTCAATCCCTATTTTGAGACTTTATACCGTCACCGGTTGCGGATTGGGATTGGCATCCACTGCGGTTTGGTCGTTGTGGGGAATTTGGGGGCGTCGAAGAGTCAGACAGTTACGGCGATCGGAGATGCGGTGAATTTGGCCAGCCGGATCGAGGCTGCTAACAAGCAAGTGGGAACAAGTTTACTGATTTCCGAGGAGACTTATCAGGAAGTTAAGGAATTGGCGATCGTCAATCAGTGCGTATCAGTGCAAATCCCGGGGAAAAGCGGCGAATATCCGCTGTATGAAGTAGTCGGGATGCCGCCCCTGCCCGTGGGAATCGAAGAAGTTTCTGAGGTAAGGGAAGGTTCTATTTGGCAAACTTTTGTCAATAAATTGCTGGCTTTGTATGCTGCAGCGTACAATTGGATTAGGAAATTTTGGAGTCAAATTAGAAAACTATAGAGCCACTTTTTTGAGTTGAGTTATTTCCTAGATAAGATGAATATTCCTCAGTCAATAGTTCGCATTTTTCTCATGCTCCCCAACGGTCAGATTGGGGCACAACTGCGAGATAATATTCCAGGTATTGCCAGTCAAGGAATGCTTTCTACTTTTGGGGGTGGCGTGGACATTGGAGAAAGTCCACAGCAGGCAGCCCTGCGAGAAATGGAGGAAGAAACTTGCCTCACAACCAATGATTACAAAATGGAGTTTATCACAACTTTTACGCACCAAAAGACCCAAAAAGATAGAAAAATTATACAAAACAACCACCTTTTTTTAGCGAAAGTTAGCGATTGTGATAAAATAGAAATAAAAGAAGGTGTGGGTTTGGTAGTTTTGAGAAAAGATGTAGATTTCGAGAAAGTCAATGCAGGGGAGGGTACTCAAATGGCTGGGAAATTGTTGCAAGAATATTTAAAATAAAAACTCCCACACTACGTTTTCCCAGCGAGGGGACGGAAACTTCAATACAGAACTTCTTTACTATGTTGTCAAATACGAATTCAGATTACGAATCATTACTACAACGAGCGATCGCGATCGCAGCCAAAGCTCATGAGGGGCAGGTTGATAAGGCAGGCAATCCCTATCTCGATCATCCGCTATTTGTGATGGAAAATGTAAATTCTTTGGAGCAAAAAGTCGTAGCGGTTCTACACGATGCCGTCGAAGATTCTGAACTTACACTTGAGCAACTTAGAAGCGAAGGTTTTCCTGAAGTTCTAGTCGGGGCGATCGCGGCGATTACCAAAATAGAAGGAGAAGCTTATGCAGCTTATTTAGAACGTGTGATTGCCAACCCGATCGCACTGCGAGTCAAAATCGCTGATGTTACTCATAACCTTGATATTCGTCGCATCGCCAATCCGACAGAGGCAGATTTTCAACGCATTGCCAAATACAAAAAAGTCCTCAGTCAGTTGCGTGCCGCCCTAAAATAATTATTAACCGCAAATATCCGCGTTAATCCGCGTGCATCTGCGGTTAAAAAATCAAATCCTAAGCCATCACCATTCCCCCATCCACATTAAAAACCTGCCCCGTTATATAAGCCGCCGCCGCATCCGCCGCCAAAAACTTCACCATTCCTGCCACTTCCTCAACTTCCCCATATCTCCCCAGGGGAATATACTTCAAAATCTCATCAGACTTGACATCCTTAGTCATATCTGTAGTGATAAAACCCGGTGCAACTGCATTCACAGTAATCCCGCGAGTCGCCAACTCTTTCGCCACAGTTTTAGTAAACCCAATTACCCCAGCTTTCGCCGCACTGTAATTAGCTTGTCCGGGATTGCCCATTTGCCCAGCAACCGAAGCAATATTAATAATTCGACCGCTTCGCTGTTTCAGCATTATTTTACTGGCAGCTTTCGCACACAAAAACACGCCGGTTAGATTCAAATCAATTACCGCTTGCCAATCTTCCAACTTCATCCGCAGCAGCAAAGTATCGCGAGTAATGCCGGCATTGTTCACCAAAATGTCAATTCGTCCCCATTTTTCTATGACATTACTGGTGAGTAAATCTACTTGGTCAGTTTTCGAGACATCTGCTGCAAGTGCGACAGCTTCTCCTCCAGCAGCGACTATTTCTGCTACCACCTCATCAGCAGCAGCACTCGAACTCGCATAGTTTACGGCGACTTTAGCGCCCTCTGCTGCTAGGGTTAAAGCAACGGCGCGGCCGATTCCCCGCGACGCACCGGTCACGACAGCAACTTGACCCCGCAATCTCTGAAAAGTCTCTGGTAATAATTCCATAATTGTATCCTCGCAATCTACCAGAGAATTTTGCACTAAAATCGAGCCAGAACCCAAAAAATTATTTTGTCTTATGGCAGTTCAAAAACAGTTCAGCAGTTTTGAAGAGTTACTATCGGGCTCTGACTTGCCGGTGTTGGTAGATTTTTACGCTACTTGGTGCGGGCCTTGTCAGATGATGGCACCGATTTTGGAGCAAGTCAGCGGTCAGATGAAGGACAAGCTGATGGTTGTCAAAATTGACACGGATAAGTACGAACAGTTGGCGTCGCAGCATCACATTTATGCTTTGCCGACTTTGGTGCTGTTCAAAAATGGCGCTGAGGTCGATCGCATTGAGGGAGTGCTGCAAGCGGCGCAGTTGATCGATCGAGTGCAACCTCACTTGTAGCACGAGCCAATTATCTCACACCTAGGGTGCGTCAGCTAATATCTGATTAATTATAAATAAGATAATCCTAGTTGACGCACCCTACTTATGAAGACTCCCAGCCACGCTATTATCAATCTCGCAATTCTCGGCAAACCGCAACTGCCGCAAGCTAATCTCATTATTGTGATCGGCGGAATTTTGCCGGATATTCCGATATTTTTATTTTACTTTTGGGCGAAATACATTGCTCGCTTGCCCGCAGGTACAATTTGGTCAAAAGCATATTATGAGCCTTTTGTGCAAGATATTGTGGCTCTGTTTCATTCTATCCCTCTGGCGGCAATCGGCTGGCTAATTGCTTATTACTTTGGCTTGCAAAGTGTGCAAATTCTGTTTATGAGCATGATACTGCACTCTCTGGGAGATTTGCCTGTCCACAATGACGACGCTCACCGACACTTTTTTCCGTTCAGCAATTACCGTTTTATCAGTCCGATTTCTTATTGGGATAGGAAGCACTACGGGTCAATTGTTTCTTTGGTTGAAATGTTGTTAGTGCTGCTGTCAACTTACCGCGTTTTTGGTTTTGTTAATTCTTATGCTGGAAAAACGTTGTTAATTTTGGTGAATGGTTTTTACTGGGCTGGCGCGGTTTATTTTCAGGTGCGAGATTTATTTAAATTCACTTCTCAAAGATGAAACATGAACTCAAAATTACCAATTAGCAATTACCATATTGTTAACTACGCCGAATATTAAAACAGCACCAATCTTGGCGCTTCCACAGAGTAGCGACAATCCAGCCGTGCTGTTCGAGAGTGTCAGCAATTGGCTTAGCTTGTTCGAGCAAAATGCCGCTGAGCACGCCCCAAGTAGTGGGTTTGCTAATTGCAGTGAATTGCGGGATCAAATCAATGATTACTTCTGCTAGGATGTTGCATATCAAACCGTCGATCGGCTCATCTAGCATTTCTTTCAAGCGATCGATACTTCCGAGCTCTGCAACCAACTGCTGAGAATTAACGCGGTTGAGTAGTCTGTTGCTAATGGTCGATCGCACTGCCAAAGGATCAGTATCCAAAGCATAAACTTTTGTAGCGCCCAACAACACCGCGCCGATCGACAAAATACCCGATCCGCAGCCAATATCAGCAACTATGGACTCTTTGTCATCAAAACCAAGACGCATTTCCAGCGACTCCAGACACAGTTGAGTAGTAGCGTGAGCACCGGTACCGAAAGCGACACCCGGATCTAAACGCAAAATGACGCGATCAGTATCAGTTGGTAGGGGCAGCCAGGCCGGGTTAATTAAAAAGCGATCGCCCACTTCTTGAGGCTGCCAGTGTTCCTTCCAAGTGCTGCCCCAGTCCTCATCTTCAATCAAATCCCACTGCATCGCAGGTAGGGGCAAACCTGCACACAGAGCATCTTGACGCAGCCACAGAGACAGAGCCGCCAAATCCAGCAATCCTGCCTGTTCTTCGGGCAAATAAGCCGACATCAGACAGGAATTGCTTTTGATCTCAGTAGCACTTCCCCTACAGTTAAACCGTTCCAGACGCCAAAAGATGATATCTTCCAGCGCCGGATCGCAAAGAATTCTAATTTCCCACCAACTATGTGCCATAACAATTTTAGATTTTAGATTTTAGATTTTAGATTTGCCCAGGGGAACTGGAGACTGGGAACTGGGGAGTGAGGAAGGAGGATTGGCTAATAGAAAAATTCCCGCTTTCTGGCCAATTACCAACGATCAATTACCCATTACCAATTATCAGCCCTTGCATCCAAAATCTAAACTCCAAAATCCGTCAAAGATTTACCGTGTAAGCATCCCGAATTCCCGGAACTTTTAGGATCTCCGCCAGTATCCCCTCTGGTAGAGGGTCAACGATTTTAGATTTTAGATTTTAGATTTTAGATTTGCCCAGGGGAACTGGAGACCGGGAACTCGGGAGTGAGGGATGAGGATTGGCTAATAGAAAAATTCCCGCTTTCTGGCCAATGACCAATTACCCATTACCCATTACCCATTATCAGCCCTTGCATCCAAAATCTAAACTCCAAAATCCGTCAAAGATTTACTGTGTAAGCATCCCGAATTCCCGGAACTTTTAGGATCTCCGCCAGTATCCCCTCTGGTAGAGGGTCATCGAGGCTCAAAACCATCACCGCATCGCCTCGCACGATTTTACGGCCTACCTGCATACTGGCAATATTGACATTAAAACTACCCAATTGGGAACCAATTTTGCCAATAATCCCCGGCATATCGCGGTGCAGGGTAAACAGCATATGGTGAGTGGGGGACACGTTGACAGGGAAATCGTCAACGCTGGTAATCCGAATTTCGCTTTCACCGAGCACTGCACCCGTGACTGTGTGTTCGCCGAGGGTTCCCTTGGCCGAGAGGTGCAGGGAGCCGGTGTAGTCGCGAATTGAGGCGTCTCTGGTTTCGACGACGCGAATCCCGCGTTCTTTGGCTTCAATGCTGGCGTTGACGTAGTTAACACGCTCTCGCAGGGCTTGGGAGAGCAGGCCTTTGAGGGCGGCAACGACTACGGGTTGGCTTTGGTTACTAGCCAATTCCCCTTGAAGTTGCACATTGAGGTAATCGACTCGGCCTCCGGCTAGCTGGCTGACGAGGTTGCCGAGAGTTTCGGCGAGTTGCAGGTAGGGTTTGAGTTTTTCGATCGAATCTGGGTAAATTCCTGGTATGTTAACAGCCGATCGCGCGGGCAGCCCCAAGAGTACATCACGAATTTGTTCAGCAACGTCGATCGCCACATTCACCTGAGCTTCCGCTGTGGATGCTCCCAAGTGGGGCGTTAGCACGATGTTCTGCCCGACACTCCGCAGCGGGGAATCGGCTTCGAGGGGTTCGTGTTCGTAAACGTCCAAAGCTGCGCCGGCGATCTTGCCTTCTTTGATGGCTTCTGCGAGGGCTGCTTCGTCGATGATGCCGCCTCTGGCGCAGTTTATGATGCGGGCCGTAGGCTTCATTTTCGACAGCACTTCAGCGTTAATTAAGTGCAGGGTTTCCGGCGTTTTGGGGATGTGCAGGGTGATGTAGTCGGATTCGCGCATCAGCAGTTCGAGTTCTACCAAGCGGCAACCCAACTGGTCGGCTCTTTCGGTGGAAATGAAGGGATCGTAGGCCAGCAGTTTCATGCCCATTGCTTTGGCTGCGGCCGCGAGGTGGGAGCCGATTTTGCCCAAACCGACGATGCCGAGAGTTTTTTTGTAAACTTCTACGCCGATAAAGCGGTTGCGTTCCCATTTACCACCTTTGACGGATGCGTTGGCTTCCGGGATGTGGCGGGACATTGAGAGCATCATGGCGAGCGCGTGTTCGGCTGCGGCGATCGTGTTGCCTTCGGGGGAATTGACGACTACAATTCCTTTGCGGGTAGCTGCGGGTACATCGACATTATCCACGCCGACGCCGGCTCTGCCGATGATTTTGAGTGAATTCCCGGCTTCAATGATTTCTTTGGTAACTTGGGTGCCAGAACGGATCATTAAAGCGTCGTAATCTGGAATAATTCGTACCAGTTCTTCGGCTGAGAGTCCTGTGTTTACGTCAACTTGCGCGACTTGGGACAGGATGTCAATTCCGGCTTGGTCGATCGGATCGGATACTAGAACTTTAGGCATAGCAAGCAATTGAGTGCAATAGTAAAAATAGACCGAGCGTTGGCGAGCTCAAAGTTGAGACTTATGACTTAGAGCAGTATCTAACAGCTCAGCTCAAGCTTGCCTTTGTGCAGTTTGAATTGTATCTGTATTCGGTCAAGGTCGGCCGTTTTTTGCATGAAATATTTTAGCTTGGGGGGCGATCGGACTCTCTGAATGTCTGAAAAACCCCCAAGTGCTTAGCTAGTATGTCTTTTCGGTCTATAATAGACTTTGGCTATTCAAGCCTAACTATCAGGAATTGTTTTCTAATGAATTATCTTATCGCCGTACTGCCCGATCGAATTCAAGCCGAAGCTGCCTACAATGCTCTGGAAAAAGAAGGCTTGCCCATGAAGCAAGTCAGCATTTTGGGCCGTGGCTACAAAACTGCTGATGAATTTGGCTTGATCGACCCCAACCAGCAAGCGGATAAACAAGCTAAACTCATGGCTGTTTGGCTGGTGCCGTTTGGCTTTATTGCTGGCGTTACTTTCAGTCTGATGACTCAGTTGAAGACTTTTGCGTGGGCGGGCGAAATTGGCGATCACGCGATCGGCGGAGTGCTAGGTGCGATCGCCGGCGGGATGGGCAGCTTTGTTGTTGGCGGAGCCGGGGGCATGGCTTTTGGCAGCGGCGATGCTTTGCCCTACCGCAACCGTTTGAATGCGGGTAAATTTTTGATTGCGGTTAAGGGTACTGATGATTTGACTGGGAAAGCTGCGAAGATTTTGCAGCAGTTTAAACCGGAAAATATCCAAGGTTATACAGAGACTTAAGTTATTTGTTTGTTAACAGTTGACGGTTGACTGTTGTTGACTGTTGACATTCAACTCGTGTAATATTTGGAGGCCGTTATGGAATCACAAACTATCCCCCTACATTCTCCCCTAGAATTAACGCTCGAATTAACTGACGAGCAGTTTTTTCAGTTGTGTATAGACAACCGAGATTTAAGATTTGAGCGCACTGCTAGTGGAGGATTAATTATTATGCCACCTACGGGTAGCGAGACAGGTAGACGGAATTCAGACCTAAACTATCAACTTCAATCTTGGAGCCGTCAAAATAAACATTTAGGAGTGGCTTTTGATTCTTCGACTGGATTTAAACTGCCCGACGGTACAGATATTTCTCCCGATGCTGCTTGGATTCGGCGCGATAGGTGGGATGCTTTAACTCCCGAAGAAAAAGAGAAATTTGCGCCGATTTGTCCCGATTTTGTGGTGGAATTGCGATCGACCACCGACTCGCTAGAAAAATTGCGGGCTAAAATGAAAGTGTATGTGAAAAATGGAGCGAGGTTGGGATGGTTGATCGATGGCAAAAATAGAAAAGTAGAAATCTCTCGTCACTGTTCAGATGTGGAAATTTTAGACTCGCCTGCAACTCTGTCAGGTGAAGATGTACTACCCGGCTTTGTGTTGGATTTAACTGATATTTTCTAAATCGGAAAGAAGACTCGGCGGTTGCAACCGGGTCTACACAAGCAAAACCCGCCGACGCGGGTTAAATATAGCGCGGTAAAATTACGTTATTCTCTTGAGTCCGCGGAGGCAGACATCGTTTGTATAGCAGCGGTTTCAACCGCCGTCTTATCTTTTCCCGCTAATTGATGATATGATAGGCTGCCAAAGGTTGCATTTGGTATGACCTATGAAAATCCTCCACGGGACTTGGATTCCTCAAGCAGAAGAGAATTTTATTCAACCTGGAACGTTTTATATTTGGGTTGAAACCACTCAAAAGAAAAAACAGCCTGCTAAGGTTCATCCCCGACAATTGGGGACGGCACAGTTAAGAGAGTTTCTAACGAAAGAAGCCGGGATTCAACTGCCACCAGTCAGCAATACAAGTGCGATGGGGCTAGAATACGCGATCGTCCCTCGGTATTTTTTACTGCCCACTGCCAACAACCAGCCGTTGCCTTCTTTAGAGTTAGCGCGATATTTAGAGACAGAGTTACCCGAAACATTTGAGTTGGAGTATTGGCAAGTTGATTGTGTGGCCATCGCCACCCACACTTTGACTAAAGTATTGAACGATCTGCATTTTTTTGCCCTCTACGATTTAGCAGAAGTTCAGTTTGGTTCAGACTTGCTATTTTGGTATCACTACACCCAATTTTTTAAGCAAATTGTTCTGAAAGATCATTATATTCCGGCGTTGCGCTATCGAGAAACTGCTGCGATCGCGATCGCACCCATCGAAACATCCGAACCCGCTGAGAAAGCCACGCGCGGGCGTAAGAAAGCGGGCGAGACAAAAACAAAAACCACTGCAAAAACTCCAAAAACACCTGCCAAAATTGCACCCAGCTTTGAGATTTATCCAGGATGGGAAATTGTTTCAACACAGTACGAAACAGATTTACAACGCTATGTTGAATGGATGCCTTTAGTTTGTGTGTCCGGTTTTTGGAAGATCCAGCTACAAGATACACCAAAGTTTTACGATCGCGAACGGTTGCTGCGGCATTTTTCCGAGTGTGCGATTGTGGAAATTGTCACTCAAACCCCCATCCCAGCATCGTTTGAAAATAAGATTGCGGATTCTTTACTCCAAATCTGCCTCAACCAAACACGAAAAATCGCGCGAGTAAGCCTTGAGCAATACCGACAATGGCAAACCTGGCGCGATCGCATTACGCGCAATCAATCTGCTGACTCATTCTCCCTCTGCTTTCAACTACAATCCCCCGAAAACCCCGAACAGCCTTGGGTTTTAGAGTTTCAGGTGGCTGCGAAAAAAGACCCATCTCTGCGGATGCCGTTGCAGGATTATTGGCAATCGCGATCGACTCAACAAAAACAGTTGCAAACACAATTCGGAGACAACTTTGAGCAACATTTGCTGACAAATCTCGGCTACGCTGCCCGCATTTATCCCCAACTTTGGCAAGGGCTAGAAACCGACAAACCCGTTAACATTTCCCTCAGCTTAGATGATGCCTTCACCTTCCTCAGCGAGTCCGCTTGGGTATTAGAAGATGCCGGATATAAAGTGATTGTCCCCGCTTGGTGGACGCCGAAGGGACGGCAGCGGGCGAAGATTCGCCTGCAAGTCAAAGGGAAGGGCAGCAAGAGCGCTGCCATCAAGGGCAAAGGATTGTTTTCGGCGGATTCCTTGGTGGAATATCAATATGAATTGGCGATCGGGGGTGAACGGGTTAGCGAACAAGAATGGCAGGCGTTAGTAAATAGCAAAACACCGCTGGTGCAGTTCCGAGGACAATGGATGGAACTGGACAAAGACAAGATGCAGGAGATGTTGGAGTTTTGGAAAAAACATCGCCAAGAAAACCCCGATTTAAGCCTGATTGACTTTATGAAGTTGACGGCAGAAGGAGAAGCGAGCGAACAGTTGGAGGTTGAGCGCGATCGGGCTTTATCGGATATGTTGGAGAAGCTGAACGATAAGAGTCGGTTAGAGTTAATTGCAGATCCAGCAAAGTTTCAGGGCAAGTTACGGGATTACCAAAAGCGCGGCGTTTCTTGGTTGAGTTATTTGGAAAGTTTGGGATTAAATGGCTGTCTTGCCGATGATATGGGTTTGGGTAAATCGGCGCAGGTAATTGCTCGATTATTGCAAGAGCGGGAAGTTTTATCTACTACAAAAGAGACAGAAAAAGCGGTCGCACCTTCGGTTCTACCCACGCTGCTAATTGCGCCAACATCCGTAGTTGGTAACTGGCAAAAGGAAATGGAAAAGTTTGCTCCAGAATTGCGATCGCTGATTCACCACGGCCCTCAACGTTTGCAAGATGCCAAAGCATTTAAAGCCGCCGTCCAAGATTGTGATATGTTGATCACTTCCTTTACCTTGGCGCGCAAAGACGAGAAACTGTTGAGCAGCGTAGCGTGGCATCGCTTAGTAATTGATGAAGCGCAGAATATTAAAAATCCGAAAGCGGCGCAAACAAAGGCGATCTTAAAGTTGCCTGCTACCCATCGGTTGGCGCTGACTGGAACACCCGTGGAAAATCGATTGCTGGATTTATGGTCAATTTTTAATTTCCTCAATCCGGGCTATCTGGGTAAAGAGGCGCAGTTTCGGAAGTTGTTTGAGATCCCCATTCAAAAAAATGGGAGTCGCACGCAATCGGCAGCGCTCAAAAAATTAGTGGAACCCTTTATTCTCCGGCGTCTGAAAACCGATAAGTCGATTATTCAGGATCTCCCGGACAAAGTTGAGCAAAAGCTCTACTGCAATCTCACCCGCGAGCAAGCTTCGCTTTATGAAGCGATCGTCCAAGAGGTAGAACAAGAAATTGACGCGGCGGAAGGGATGAAGCGCAAGGGGATGATTTTGGCGACACTGCTGAAGCTGAAGCAAATTTGTAACCATCCGCGCCAGTTTTTGCAAGATGAAAGTGAGTTTACACCAGAGCGATCGCACAAACTGGAACGGCTGATCGAGATGATTGAGGAAGTCAAAGCAGAAGGCGAAAGTTTATTGGTATTTACGCAGTTTACAGAACTGGGAAGCGCGTTGGAAAAATATATTAAACAAACGCTACATTACAACACTTACTACATCCACGGGGGAACCAGTCGCGAAAAACGGGAACGGATGATTTCAGAGTTTCAAGATCCAGAATCTGAACCTTCGGTATTTATTCTGTCACTGAAGGCGGGCGGCGTGGGAATTACGCTGACAAAAGCCAATCACGTGTTCCATTTCGATCGCTGGTGGAATCCGGCAGTGGAAGATCAGGCGACGGATCGGGCGTTTCGGATCGGACAGGAAAAAAATGTGTTTGTGCATAAGTTTGTGGCGATTGGCACTTTGGAAGAAAAGATTGACCAAATGATTGAAGACAAAAAGAAATTGGCAGGGTCAATTATTGGTGCGGATGAGTCGTGGTTGACTGAGTTGGATAATGAGGCATTTAAGAAATTAATTAGGCTCAATAAAAATGCGGTTCTAGATTAGGAGAAACCCAAAAATATGTCACAATTTACTCGGACTTGGTGGGGCAATAAATTTATCGATGCGTTAGAAAGATTTACAGATTCTGGGCGACTCGGACGGGGACGTTCCTATGCACGGAATGACAAGGTAAAAAGCTTTAAGATTAATGATGGCTTAGTGATGGCAGAAGTAAGAGGCTCGGTTAATCCTTATTTTGGGGTTTATAAGGAGCCTCTGTACAAAACTAAAATTGAGTTTGAGCCGATTAGTCAGGCAAAGTGGAAAGTTGCGATCGCCCAAATGGCATCAAAAGCCAGCTTCATTTCTCGGCTGCTAATAAACGAAATGCCTGACAACATTGAAAATGCTTTTGCACCCCTCGGATTGCACCTTTTACCCAGCAGCCGTGAGGACTTTAAGACTACTTGCTCTTGCCCAGACTATAGCAATCCCTGCAAACATATTGCCGGAGTTTATTATTTGGTGGCGGCCGAATTGGACAAAGATCCATTTTTACTGTTTGAATTACGGGGGCTTTCTAAGGAAGTGCTGCACCGCGAATTAGCAAAAACGCCTTTGGGCTTGGCGCTGGCGGCGGAGTTGATGGCTGATGCAGCGGCCCCTGTGGCGGTGGATTCCTATTACACGCGGGCGATCGCCAGTGAGGCGCAAACGGTCAGCCTGAAAGAGTTTTGGCACGGTGCGAAGCGATTACCGCAGACGATTGATGTGGGGGTACAGAGTGGCGTAAGTGCGATCGTGGTGAAGAAACAGGGAGATTTTCCACAGTTTTGGCACAAGGATGGTTCGTTTATTGAGGCGATGGAAGAACTGTATTTGCGGGTGAAGAAGAATAAGTAGTTGGGTGGACAATTTTGCTGCCATACTCGATCGAACTCTTGCAAAAACTTAAACTCGAAGACTTCATAGATTTGCTACAATAATCGTGCTCATCATATCAGCTTTACCAGCAACTAAAATCATACGCTCGTTATTTGATGATTTTAGACTATAATTAAATTAGTGCGACTGTTAAAAAAGTAGACTTTTTAGTTACAGCAAGCTTTGGCAATTTCAAATTAGAATCTAGCATTAACTGATGTTACAAAGAGAAGAACTGTTAAAAGGCATCGAAAACCGCGAATGTGTGGCGCGGGCGATCGACCAAGCGGAACAAGCAATTAAAACTTGGGAAGTTACTCTGACTGATTTTCTGTCGCCTCCAGAATTGGCGGACACTCTGACGGTATTTAAGCGCTTAACAGACGTGGAATTAGTGGCTTGGGGCGGCTACCCGCAAGCTGAAAGACAAAGAATTGCGATCGCGCGATCGGATATCCCGATCGACTCTGCTAGCGTTAACGTTGCTGCGGTAGAAATCGCTGGCAATTTCTTGTTCGATACAGCTTCTCACCGCGACTTTTTGGGGGCGATGTTGGGTACGGGAATTGTCCGCGAGAAAACTGGCGATGTGATTGTTTTGGGAGAACGCGGCGCGCAAGCCATTGTCATGCCGGAGATGGTAGAGTATTTGGAGATGAGTTTGCAGCAAGTGCGATCGGTTCCTGTGCAAACGCGGCGCATTGAGTTGAGCGAACTCAAAATTAGAGAACCCAAAAAGAAAGAAATGACAACCGTTGAAGCATCCATGAGATTGGATGCTGTCGCCTCGGCTGGGTTCGCAATGTCTCGCAGCAAAATGGCCGATTTGATTGATAGTGGCGACGTGCGAGTTAACTGGAAAGACGTTACTCAAGCTAGTTATAATGTCAAGTCGGGAGATTTAATTGCTGTTACGGGCAAGGGAAGATTGGAAATTGGGGAAGTTGCTGTTACTAAGAAGGAACGCTATCGAGTGCAGTTAACTCGATATTTGTAATTTATAGCCCAGAAAGCGGGGTTTTTTACCAGCAATTGAGGACACGGCAGTGCCGTTTCCCTACCCCAAAACATCGTAGCAAGGGCGATAACTCGCCCGCCATCGCCCTTGCGAGGATAAGTAGTTAAGCAAAATTAATTACATAATTATCTCCAAATTATTTAAGAATTTTTTCTACAGATGAAACAAGAGATTGCCAGCTAGAGTAGGCATCTATTTCGGGAGCATAACAGTTATGTGCTCAGTATAAATACTGATGATAATTTACTGTAGTTTAGACTAACCAAAGATGAGAACGGTGGCAAAAGAAGAACTAGAGCCACCGCGCCAGGAGAGAATGAGGGTGAAAAATAAAACCTATCCACTCCTTAAATGAACAGTGAACGATTAAAGGACTTTCGTCAAGCAGCATACGAGTTATTGGTGCTGGCCTCATATGCAACATTCGAGCTGATGGATGCAATGATGACCACTCCGAATGCGTCATGTTTAGCGGAATTTTCACTCAATCCATTATTCAAGCGTCAATGGCCAAGCATCTATGAAGCGTTACAAGACTGTAGACCTGATCGGAAAAAACTGATGTTGCTGTATCTGAAGCAATTACAGAAAGAAGCACCCCCAACAGAACACATATTAGTGGCAATCGACCACACTGCATGGGGGAGACGAGATGCCAAAACGTTAAAAGACAGAACCCATGAATATCAGAGGGGCTCCATTGTTGGACAGGGATACAGTACAATTGCGTGGATACCTGAAGTACAAGGAAGTTGGGCATTACCCCTACTTCATGAAAGAATTAGTAGTGGGTCTTCACCCATACTTCAAGCAGCTTCCCAACTCAAACTTGTCTGTGAACAGAGTGTCAACCCAGTTTTAGCAGTTTTGGATGCTGAATATGGAAATGCAAGTTGGGTGCTGGCGCTAACGCAAGCTTCCATCCTTGCTGATTGTTTAATGAGAGTCCGAAAAAATGCCTGCTTATGGTCAGCACCACCAGCTTATAGTGGTCGCGGTAGACCACGGAAACATGGGCAAAAAATGAGACTCAACGACGCAACCACATGGCTCGAAGCTGATACTACGATTGAAATTGATGAACATCCAGATTTGGGACAAGTCCGAGTCAGACAATGGATTGACTTACATTTTTATCGTGCCCCTAAACAAAAAGTCAATTTAATCCTGGTGGAAAGAATGAAGCCCATGTCAAACGGTCAGCCGTTTCCACCCTTATGGTTGGCTTGGGTTGGAGAACGAACTCTACCCAAGCGAAACAGTTTGGTTTAAGTATTTACAACGTTTTGGAGTGGATCATTGGTATCGATTTGCTAAGCAACGATTACATTGGACATTGCCTAACTTGAGAACTCCCGAACAATGTGAACGGTGGAGCGATTTAATGCCGTTGATGAGTTGGCAACTCTGGTTAGCTAGGGATTTAGTGGTTGAAAATATACTACGCGGGGCAATCTGCTAATATCAATGTAACTCCTGGACGTGTTGCCCAATCCATGTTGTCGCTTTTAGTTGACATTGGTACTCCTACTAAAATCCCTAAACATAGGGGAAAATCCCCCAGGGGGAACGCATCTTATTGAACACTGTTCATCAGTGGTGAGTATATTTTGAGATAAATTCACCATTCTTAGAAGCTACCGACGGGAGCATCCCGGTTTTGCGCTTTTGAGCATCAAACGGATATTGATCCGTTAAGGTAGGCGCACCGAAGCTTAAGCATTTGATTGACATTTTTCATCAACCACTGCGCTCCTGAAATTTTCAACCTTCTATCAATTTGTTTTACTGCCGACTCTACAGCTCCGGAACCGATTGAGCAAACCTTTTGTGTTGACAATTGCTCGTAGTTAACAATCCGCCGGCGATGCTTCTCCAAATAAGCACAAAAGTTCTGGGCTTGTTTTTGACGGCAAGACTTAAATAAATTGATGGTTTCCTCGACTCGTCCTTGCCACAGAAACTCCTTACCTTGCGCCAGACGCTTCAACGACCCACCGACCTTACATAAATTTTCAACTAAGTGATACCAATCTAAAATTTCCCGCCGCGCCCCGTCAGGATTCAACTGGACAATAATATTCCA